>CAMDQN010000013.1 GCA_945905925.1 Singulisphaera sp. GP187 | reverse complement strand
AATCAAGGGTCGTGGGAGGCGTTGGGACGGTGAGAATGCGGAGAGCATCATGTCACTCGAAGCACTGGAACAAAGCGGGGCCTGGGATGGCTATTGGAAGTCACTGCTCGCCAACGTCGCTTAACCTCCCAGAAGATTTGCCACACCCGGAGCGTCAGCGACGTGGAAGAGTCCGGGCGGGCCACGGGAGCACGCGGAGAGTCGCTACTTTAGTCGTTGATCGGGATCGGCTGACCGGGGTAGCGGCCGGGGCTGTCCAACTCCGGTGGACGGCAGTCGAGTTTCACCTTGAAGACTTTCCGCTCCGAACCGCGCTGCACTTCGACCTCGACGACCGCGCCTGGACGGAAGGAGCAAATGTGTTGTACCGCGTCGCTATACGTTGCCGGGGAGAACGTCCCGACGCGCACGATCACGTCGCCCGATCGCAGCCCGGCTTTGGCCGCGGGTTTGTTCGGTTCGACGCTCTGAATGATGACACCTTCGCCGAGCGTGACGCCCACGTATCCGCGGGCCAGCGGGTCGGGTCGCAGCTCCGGCGGCACCGGTGCGAGTGCGGGTAAGCTCAAACTACCGAGCAGAATCGCGGTGAATGCGGTCACGGTGAAGTCTCCCTGGCGCAATCGTCACAGCCGCCGAGAGGACACGGCCTCTATTCAGTGATGCCTGGAAACACGCGGGAATGCAAGGGGGAACTTGGCGAACCAGGGCCGTTTCGTGTTCACCTTACGTAGTCGTATTGTTGATGCACCCAGCACAAATGGCTACGCAAGAAACACGGAACGGCCCTGCGCCCACAAGGGCAGGGTTCGCCAGAAATCACAGTCCGTAGAACTTCACCGCGTTGTCGTGGAACAGCTTCTTCTGATGCTCCTCGGCACGGTCTTTCACGACGGCCTTCAACGCGTTGAGCCAGTCGGCGTATTTCTCGACGCCGAGCAGACACACCGGCCAGTCGCCGCCGAACATCACGCGATCCGGCCCGAACGCGTCCATCGTGTGGTTGATGATCGGGGCCAGGTCTTCGATCTTCGCCTTTCCGCGCTCCGGTGCCGACGCGATGAATCCGCTCACTTTGCCCACCACGTTCTTCTTCGCGGCGATCGCGGTCATGTCCTTCTTCCACTGATCGCGTTCGGCTGCCGTGTGCTTGAGGTTGCCGTTACCGCAGTGGTCGAGGATGAACCGCGTGTTCGGGCACTTCGCCGCGAGTTTGGTGAAGTCCGGCAGTTCCGCGGGGCGCACGCACATGTCGAAGCTCAACCCGAGGTCGCCGAGCAGTTGGATGCCTTTCACAAACTTCTCGTCGAGGCAGTAGCCCGCGGGCGTGTCCTTCACGTGCAGCACCTGCCGGATACCCTTGATGTACTTGCTGCCCTTGAACTGCTCCGCGTACTTCTTGAAGCCGTCGGAATTGGGCCGACCCGAAACGACCGCGGCGCACGTCACGGTCTTCCCGCTCTTACACAAGCCGATGAGGTAGTCGGCTTCCTTTTGCTGGTGCTCGGGCACCACGTCCACTTCCATGTAGACAGCCTTCACCACGTTCAGCCCTTCGGTCGCCTTCGCATACTCCGTGGGCGTGAAGTTGTGAGCCAGAATCTTCCCTTCGGCCGACTTCGGATCGACCCACGCGAGCTTGAGTTGATCGAGGTTCCAGAGGTGCTGGTGCGTATCGACGACGGGAAGCATCGCTTTGTCCTCAGATTTGGCGAGCGGGGTGCGTAAGCCCCCTGTTGCGGTTACAACGGCGGAAGCAGCAATGAAGTCGCGGCGGTTCATGGGGTGCTCTGGGTAGGGCAGGCTGGACACCTGACACTGCTCCGACAGGCTGGAAGCCTGTCCTACGGTGAATGCCCAGATGGTAACACGTCGGGGCGCGAGTACAACGACCTCATGAACACTCTGAAGCGAATCTTCGTGACCGGTTCGGCCGGTCGTATCGGGCGCGCCGCGGTCGCGGAACTCGTCGCCTGCGGACACCACGTTGTCGGCTTCGACGCACAACCGACACCGGGACTTCCGCAGGAGCGCGTCGTAGTCGCCGCGCTTGCGGACGTGGACGCGCTTCGTCGCGCCGCTACCGGCGCCGACGCGATCGTTCACCTCGCGGCCACGCCGGACGACGCGCGATTCCCGCGCGGCGCGGCCCCAGACGACGCGGATAACTTCCTCACGGACCTCGTTCCGTCTAACATCGTCGGGCCGTATCAGATCTTGGAAGCGGCCCGCGTGCTGAAGATTCCGCGTGTGATTCTGGCGAGCACCGGTCAGGTCATCGACGGGCACCTGCGCGCTGGGAGTATGCCCGTCACGATCGACTCCCCGCCGCTCCCGCGCTACCTCTACGCCTGCACGAAGGTGTTTCTCGAAGCACTCGGTCAAGTGTACGCGAAGGAACACGGTATCGAAGTGTTGGCGGTGCGGCTCGGCTGGTGCCCGCGCCCGGGCCAGGAGGAAGAGTTTCGTCAGAGCGAGTTGGGGCCGGACGTGTACCTCAGCCCAGGCGACGCGGGCCGGTTCTTCGTGGCGGCAGTAGAGGTGGCGAAACTCCCGCCGTTCGCGGTGGTGTACGCGACCAGCCGACACGTTACCAAGCACGCCTACGACCTGAGCGCCACACGCGAACTTCTGGGCTGGGAACCCCGCGACCGATGGCCGGAAGGAAGTGACGGGTGAACAGCGTCACCCATTGCGGGTCGTGCCCTGTTCGCGTGCCATCTCGACGGCCTTCGTGGTGATGTAATATCGCGCGAGTGCGTTCGGGCGTTCCCACGAAGGAATCGCGCGCGGTGTCTGAAAACACCGAATGAATTCGTCCATCACGGCCGCGAAGTGATCCTCGTGCGTCTCGCGCCGCGCTTCCGGGATCATCACCTGCGCCTCCGTGCCGTGATCCTGCACCGACATTCCCGCGAAGTCGCGTTGCAACACCCCGCACCGGTCGCGGAGGCGGTCAATGAGCTCCTTGTGCCGGGTTGGGTCGGTCGCGGCGACGAACAACTCCGGCCGCGCACCCGGCTCTTGGCGAATTGACACAGTCGCCTTCGTGCCGCGCGCGACGCATTCGTGCGTGTCGCCGCCTGCAGCCGATTCGTACTCCCACCTGGTGACGAGCTTCACTTGAACGCCGCGCAACGCGTAGGTCGTGCTGTTGTTCCCCGCATAGTAGAGGTTCCCTTCCACAACGTGTGGACGCAGTTCGACCGGGAACTCAGTCAAACCCGTCACCGCACCGAATTGTTCCTCGGTGAGCAACACCGGTGACCGGTCGGCCGCGAGCATGTGAATCTGCGTTGCGTAGTCGATGGGCTGGTCGGGCGCGATCAACCACATCGACAGGTCGGCGAGGTGCGTTCCCACATCGGCCATCGCTTCACCGGAGATCGTTGGGTCGAACCACCACCACGGGCGCACGAGCGGGCGTCCGCTCACCGACTTCTTGAGGAAGTGAACGCTCCTCATCCGCAGCGCCGGGTGTTCTGGGGTGCCGACCTGCCACGTCCCGAACAGGTCCGGGTCGCGGGTGAGTTTGCGCAGCAACCAGTTGGTGATTTCGTATCGCTCTGTCAGCATGTCCCAAACGAACACGTCGCGCAGGTCGGCGTCGCGGAACAGCGATTCGAGTTTGGGGAAGTCCACATGTTCGACGATCCACGGCTTGTCCGCGATCACGGGCAGGCCGTTCGACACGGCGCGCTGCATCAGGTCGATCTTGGGCCGGTTGCGACCGCTGATGACGACCGCGTTGCCGGGTTGCTCGCGCGCGAACCGTTCGAGGTAGTCCGAACCGGCCCGGAGGTCCACGTCCCACGAGGTCGGTGAGTTGGGGCGGTCGTTGAACGCGGCGATCCGCGCCAGGTGCGCCAGCGTGTCGCCGTCGAGCGGCGCGTACACGTGTGTGCGCGGGTGGACCCCGTGCAGCGCTCGCTTCTGCACAAGCGCCGCGTGGAAGTGGCCGGGAGCGAGCGTCATCAGTCGCATCAATCGGAACACGGGAACTCCGCGGGCGAACACCGAACTCGGACCGACCAGACACGAACAGCAAGTTGCAGGCCGTCCGGCCGAATCGTAGAGATAACGGCGGGCCTTAACGATATTCCGCGGTGGGTCGCAACATGACCGTACGCTTCGTAATGGTAGGCGGATTTCTGGGCGCCGGAAAAACCACCACCCTCGCGCGGCTCGCGCGATTGTACCAGTCGCAGGGGAAGCGCGTCGGGGTCGTGACAAACGATCAGGCGCAAGACCTCGTGGATACGAACACGTTCCGCGGGCAGGGGATCGCGGTGGAGGAGGTTCCCGGTGCGTGCTTCTGTTGCCGGTTCGACGACCTCGTGAGCCGCGTCGGGTCGCTCGAAACGTCCGAGCGCCCGGACGTGATCCTCGCCGAACCCGTGGGCAGTTGCACCGATCTCGTGGCGACGGTCATTCAGCCCCTCAAAGACCTCTACGCGGGCCGCTTTGAAGTCGCGCCGTACGCGGTGCTGTTCAAGCCGAGTCACGGAATTCGCATCTTACGAAACCAGTCCGCCGGAGGGTTCAGTCCGAAGGCCGCGTACATCTTCAAGAAGCAACTCGAAGAGGCCGACGCGATCGTGATAAACCGGATCGACGAACTCGACCCACCATCAGTCGAAGAACTTTCGCGGCTTCTGGCTGAGCAGTTCCCCGGCACGCCGGTTCTGAGGGTAAGCGCCACCACGGGCATGGGTTTCGACGTGTTCGCGGAGTTGCTCGACCAGGAAGGCGCGTTCGGGAGAAAGATTCTGGACATCGACTATGACACTTACGCGGAAGGTGAGGCCGAACTCGGGTGGCTGAACGCGACCGCGCGGCTCACGTCGGGTGCGTCCTTCGATCTCGACGCGCTACTCACCGCGATCCTGGGTGAACTCGCGTCTGTGTGCCGCGCGCTGGGCGGGGAAGTCGCGCACCTGAAACTGATCGGGATGGACGACGCGAGCGCGTTCGCGGTGGGCAACGTGGTCAGCAGCGAGACAGCGCCGAAACTGTCGCTGCCGAGCGGGCTACACCCTCGCGAAGCGGACCTGATCGTGAACGCCCGCGTCGCGATGGACCCCGTCGTGCTCGAAGCGAAAGTGAAGCGTGTGGTCGCGACGGAGTGTGCGAAGGTGGGCGTGAGCGCGGAGTTTCGCACGAGTCAGAGCCTGCGCCCGGGGAGGCCGGTCCCGACGCACCGGTACTCCGAAGCTAAGCAGTAAGCAAGTTTCACCGCGGAGAACGCAGAGGACGCGGAGGAGAAAAGCACACGTTGCTGTCTTCTCCGCGTCCTCTGCGTTCTCCGCGGTGAATCATCTTCACTTCTTTTCTTCGCGGACTGCGCGGAACGCGATCGCACGGCGCACGGCCGGCGGTTGCGGTGCGTCCTTGCCCATCACCGCGTGCCACAGCACGTAGTTCAACTCGAAGTCGTTGATCTTGTCGTACTCGCTGAAGTCCATCTTCTCGGACAGCGCCGCACCGAACGCCTTCTTGTCGTTCTTCGCATTCAGGTCGATCTCCGCGGGCGTGTGCTTGTACGCGGTCAGGTCCGGCTTGTCCGTGAAGGAGTTAAACATCGGCCGCGCCGCCGCGTCGTACTGCGACAGCGGCGACAGACCGAGTATCAGTTCCATCGTGCGGATCATGCTGACGGTCTGATACTGCGTGCTGTCCACGACCTTCCGCTTCGTGTACGGCGAGATGACCAAGCCCACGGTGCGGTGCGCGTCCACGTGATCCGGGCCGTTTTGCGCGTCGTCCTCGATCACGAAGATCGCGGTTTCCTTCCACAGCGGACCGTTACTGACCGCTTCGACTAGCTTACCGAGCGCGAGGTCGTTGGACGCGACGCACGCTTGCGGCGTGAAGGAACCGACGCGCGTGCCGTCGGTGTGGTCTTCGCCGAGGCTCATGATGATGAACTTCGGCATCGTCTTGTCCTTCACGAACTGGTTGTATTCCTTGAGGAACACGTCCACGTTGTCGGTATCGCGCGGCCGCGTGCCCTTCGCCTGCGGAATGCCATACTCGGGGCACATCTTGCCTACCAGACCAGGAACGCGGCCTTCCATCTTCAAGCCGCCCATGCCGTCGCTGACGCGCGAACCGTACTCGCCGTAACTGCGGTACGAAACCCCGGCCCGCTTGCACGCGTCCCAGATGTAACCGCTCGGCGGGTTCGAGAGACCGCCTTCCTCGTCGTCATCGACGCCCTTGCGCGAGGAATAAGTGAGGTGCCAGTCGCGTGCGATGTAGTCGGTGTGGTAGGCGCCCGTGCTCCACGGGTGCCCGTCGCGGCTGACCTGACCATTGCAGTACAGGTTGTCGAGCAGCACGAACTCTTCCGCGAGCTTGTGGTGATTCGGCGTGACCTTTCGCGGGAACATGCAGAGCGTGGGGTCGCCGTTGCCTTTCGGGTTCTTGCCGTCCGCGAGGTCGCCGAACACCTGGTCGTAGGTGCGGTTCTCCTTGATGACGTAGATCACGTACTTGATCGGCGAAGGGTCACCGACCTTCGTGGGGATCGCGGTCTTCACCGGGTGCGGCGCTGCGGTGAGCAGCGAATCCGAATACGGGCAGTTCTTGAAGACCTGCGCGGTGTACTCTTTGAGCTGCTTCGCGTCCGGCACCGGAACGATCGAGAGCGCCCCGCTCATCGTGGTGCCGATGTACGGGTACGGCATCAACCGCCGCGCGATCTCCTTCACCTCGTCCTTTTCCTTCTTCTCGATCTGTTCCTTCGTGCACAGCGGGTTCGGCTTCGACTGATTACCTTTGCCGACGCCGACGAGAATCGACTTGCTGTCGGGCGTGACGGCGACCGCCGTCGGATACCAACCCGTGGGAATGAAGCCCGTTAAGATGCTCTCGTTGAGCTTCACGATGTCCACGACGGCGACGCAGTTGTTGTCCGCGTTCGCGACGTAGAGCGTCTTGCCGTCCGGCGCCACCGCGACCGCGTCCGGCGTGGTGCCTTCCGGCGCCTTCGGGAAGAGCGCGGTGTAGATCACTTCCGTGACGATGCCCTTCTTCGTATCGATGACGTGAACCGAGTTGCTCGACGCGCACGCGACGAACAGACGTCCGTCCTTCGGGTGCAGCGCCAACTGGTTCGGGTGTTCGCCGACCGGGATTTTCGCCAGCACGCGGAGTTCGACCGGATCGACCGCGAGTACCTGTTTGCGCGACCAGTCGGAGACGTAGAGGAGGTTCCCGCCGGGGCCGACGAGAACATCATAGGGGCGCCCGCCGAGCGCGCCGGTCAGCGGCTTCTCTTCCTTCTCGCCGTTCAGCTTCAGCGCGGTGATGGTGCCGCCGTTAATGTCGAGCGTGTACAGCACCTCGCGCTTCTCGTCGAGGCACAGACCGCTTTTGAAAACCTTGTTACCTTTCAGTTCGTCGGCCATCTTCAGCAGGTCCGCCGGTTTCAGTTCGGCCGGGTTCACTTCTTTCTTGGAGGTGCGCGTGAACTTGCTCTCCTTGAACTCGAACGTGTGCAGGTAGCCGTTGCCGCCACCGGACCACCACACTTTGTCTTCGGCCTTGTTGACCGCGAACCCGAACCAGCTCTGCCGCGCCCACTCGCTCGCGACGACCTTCCCGTCCTTCAGGTCGATGAGCGAAACGTCGTGCCGGTTGAAGCCGTTCGTGGTAACGAGCGCGTGCGTGCCGTTCTTGAGCGGGTGAATGTTGAGCGGCAGGTCCGCAATCTCGACTTGCTTGCCGACCGGCGTGAGGTGCCAGCCGTTGGGGAGCAGGAACCCGGTTTCGGTCGGGCCGGGGAACACCGGTTTGGGTTGTTCCTTCGGGTCGGCTTTCGGGCCCGGCTTGTCGTCTGCCGAGACCGCGATGGAGAGAATGGCGAGGAACAGTGAACTGACGCGTAGCATCTACAGCACCTCCAGATAAGGGTGCGGTCATGATGCGCCGCGTGTGCGCAGAAGGCGAGCGTAGAACACGTGAAGAGTTCGTTTAGCCGTGACTCCGAGCGGAGGTTTCGCAGTCGCTTGGCAGCGGGTTGCGAGCGAAGATCCATTCTTCAATCGGATTGCCGTCGATGAGGTGTTCTTGCACGAACCGCGAGATGCGGTCGGCGGTCATGCCCGCGTACCACGTTCCCTCGGGGTACACGACCAGGATCGGCCCGCCGGTGCAGATTCGCATGCACCCGACCTTTGTGCGGTAGCACGCGGTCGGGCCGGTCGCCAGCGACAACCCACGGTCCTTCAACTCGCCCTTGAGTCTGTCCCATGCGGCTTGTGCGCCGTCCTTGCCGATCTCAGCGCAACAGGCGTCACCCACGCAAAGCAACACGTGCCGGTGGAACTGTCCGATCTGCAACTTCTCAGCGATTGCGGTGAGCTTCTCGCTCGGCTCGGCCATCGTGAACCTCGAACGCTCCGCTGCGTGTCGCGCCTGAAAAGGGAATCTGCGATGTGCAGTCATGCCCCGTTACTGCTCCATGACTTCTTTTTCTTTGGTGGCGCTGATCGCGTCGATCTTGTTCTCGTAGCTCTTGAGCAGGTCTTGCATTTTCACCTTGCCCTTGTCTCGGTCGTCCTCGGTCATCGTCTTGGCTTTCTCCGCGTCCTCGAAGTGCTTGTTTCCGTCTCGGCGGATGTTGCGGCACGACACCTTCGCGGCCTCGCCCGACTTCTTCAGTTGCGCGACGATCTTCTTGCGCTGGTCGCCGCTCATCGAGGGCATCGAGAGCCTGATCACCTTGCCGTCGTTGTTCGGCGCAAGCCCGAGGTCGCTGGAGCGGATCGCCTTCTCGATCTCCTTGAGGCTGTCGGCTGCGTAGGGCTTGATGACGATGGTCGCGGCGTCCGGGCACGTGACGCTGGCCACGTCGCGGATCGGCGACATGGTGCCGTAGTTGTCCACGCGGAGCGAGTCGAGCATCTGCGGCGATGCGCGCCCGGTCCGCAGACCTCGCAGTTCGTTGCGGAAGACGTCGAGCGCCTTTTCCATCCGGTCTTCGGAGTCTTTCAGAATTTGTGCGGCGTTCATGTGGCACCCGTGTTCGGTGTTCGATTCGCGTGCAGCTATTGTCGCAGGTGACATGCGGTCCGGGAAGATGGGCGAAGGCTCAGCGTTTGAAAGTAGCAGGCACACTCCATGTGCCGTCGCTGAACGAGTCGGAATTGCTTCGCGTACTTGAGCTCTGAAACGACGGCCTACGGAGTGTGCCTACTACTTTAAGAGCCACTACCCGCTGACGATGGTCCCGATCGGCAGACCGGCGACGGCCTTCTCGATCGCGCCGTTCTGCTTGTAGTTGAACACCAGAATGGGCAACTTTGCGAGCCGGCACATCTCGAACGCGCCGATGTCCATCACGCCGAGTTGCTTCTGAATGACCTGATCGAAGGTGAGCTTCTCGAACTTCTCGGCGTACTGGTTCTTCACCGGGTCGGCGTTGTAGACGCCGTCCACTTTTGTGGCCTTCAAGAGTACATCGGCTTGAAGCTCGGTGCCGCGGAGCGCGGCGGCGGTGTCGGTGGTGACGAACGGGTTCCCGGTGCCGCCCGCGAGGATCACGATGCGGCCTTTCTCCAAGTGCCTGAGCGCGCGGCGGCGAATATACGGCTCCGCGACCGTCTCCATGCGGATCGCGCTCTGCAACCGCGTTTCTACGCCCATCGCTTCGAGCGTGTCTTGCAGCGCCAATCCGTTCATCACGGTGGCGAGCATCCCCATGTAGTCGGCGGTCGCGGGTTTGATGCGATCGGCACCGGCTGAGAACTGCGCACCGCGCAACAGGTTCCCGCCGCCGATCACGACGGCAAGTTGCACCCCTCGTGCGGCGACCCGCGCGAGTTGCCGCGCGATCTTCTCTGTTTCGTCGAGGTCAATGCCGAGTTTGCGGTCCGTGAAGCCGAGTGCCTCGCCGCTGAGTTTGAGCAGCACGCGTTTGAACTTCGGCGCGAGTGTGTCGGAGGTGTCGGGCATCTTGGTGTGGCGGACGTGTGCAGGGACGCGGCGCGACGTGCGCCCGCGTAGGCGGTTCGCTTGGAGTCAGACTACGAACCGCCCACGCCGGTGACAGGCTAACCGATGCCGACCCCGGCAGCGAACCCCGCGGCGGCACCGACCGCGATCTTGAACAAGCCGAGCACCATCCCGGTGAGGATGAACCCCGCGACGATACGGAGCAGCAAGGCGCGCTCAGTGAGCAGGAACCCAAGGCACCCGACCGAGAGGAGCATGAAGCCGAGCATCGCGCCGTAGCCCTCGTACAACCGCGACCGTTTGTTTCCGATCTCGGTGTACTGCTTGTCTTCGGCGGCGATCTTCTTCTTGGGGATGAACTCTTCGTCGAGTTTTTTCTTGGCGGCGTCGTACGCGGTTCTCTCCTCGGCGGTCAACTCGCTGACCTCGTTCTTGCCCTTTGGGAGTTTCTCGCGGAGCATTACCTTCTCGTCGAGTACGAGTTTCTGCTCGTACTCCGCCGCGCGCTGATTGGCGGCTACGGCGAGAACCTGTAAGAACGTGAAGAACAGTACGAAGAACACGCCGGTGCCGAACAGGATGCCGGGCACGCCGCCGATCGCGTTCAGGTTCATGCCGGGGCCGGAACTCTTCTTCTTTTTGGTGATCACGGGTTCGTCGGTTTCGTACGTTTCCGATCGCGGCGCCGGGACCGGTTCGGAGCCGTCGTCCACGACCAACCCCGCCTCAGTGACCGTGAGCGCGGAGCTACACTTTTTGCACTTCAACCGCCGTCCAATGTCCTTCGCGGCCACATTATACAACGCCCCGCACGTCGGGCATGTGTTGTTCATCAGCGATTCCCAGTTAAAGTGGTTAGGACGAATGCGGCCACGGCACCGCAGGGGTGGTCTCCCACAACGAACGGTTTCCGCCAACTCTAAGCGCCACGCTGCATGGTGGCAAGCAAAGCGTGCGAGGAACTGTAACTTTCATACGCCCTCGGTCCGGTGGTGCGGGTGGGCGATTTGGCGTCGTCGGAGCGCGGCCTCCGCGACGCCGTCGAGTACGCCTGGCAACACGTCGGATACAGCCACAGGCGCGTGACCAGCGACTGCGGACTGCACGTTCCCGGTCACGTCGATGTGAACCGTGCGCTCGCCGCGTATCGCGGTCAGCACGCCCATTCCGCTGCGTGTGAGCCGGTTACCGGACAGGTCCAGGAATCGCAGGTGAGCGAAGAGCCGGTCGAAGGCTTCGCGGCACGCAATCACGCTCGCGTCGGTGAATTGGTTCCGCGCCAGGCGCAGCGTTTTCAACCGACCGAGGTGCGGCGAGTCGAGCAGAGCGGCGAGACCGGAATCGCCGAGATAGTTGTGCGACAGGTCGAGCGTTGTACACGCGGCGAGCGCCGGGCGCGACGCGAGAACCGCCGCGCCCGCGTGCCCGATCGTGTTCGCCCGCAACACGAGTTCCGATTCCGCTTTGATGATGCGCGCGAGCATAGCGGAACGCGCGAGCACGGTGATTCCCGCATCCCCGATGCGGTTGCCGCTCACGCGGAGCGTGCGGAGTTTCGCGAATGACTCGCTCGCGACCACCGCGATGAACCCCGCGTCGCTGATGTCATTGCCGGAGAAGTCCAGCGTGGTCAACCCCGCGAAGAACGGCGAGGCGGCAAGGGAGGTCGCTCCCGCGTCGCCGATCGTGTCGTTGTCGTTGAGTGCGAGTGAAGTGAGGCTCGGGAAGTTGCTGCTTCGCGCGAGGATGTTCACGTCCGCGTCATCCAGACCGTTGAACCCGAGGTCGAGCGTATCGAGTTTCTGGAGGTGCGGCGACTGCACTAGCAAGTTCAGCCCGCGGTTTCCCAGTGAGCAATTGCAGAGGTCGAGTTCGAGGACACGCGCGAGCAGCGGCGACGCGGCCACTTTCACCATCACGGGGGCCGCGTCGCGGAGGCTCAACCGGCGGACGCGGAGGCGCTCGAACAGTTCGTCGCCGCGTTCGAGGAACGTCGCGGCATCAACGGATGCGGAGTCCGGCACGCCGCGGCGGAAATCGACTGTTTCGACGAGTCCCGCGAGGTGCGAGGTCCACTCGTCGCGGTTCTTGGTGAGGAGTTCGGCTTGGCGGTCCGCGAGCGCGAGCCGGCGCGGGTCGTCTTCGTCGAGGCGCGCGAGCGCGAGTTGAACGCGGATCAGTTCCGCGCGCTCCGGTGCACCGGAGTCGTCGAGGAAGTCGGCGTACACCAGTCGCGGCCGGTCGTCCGCGTACCGGTCGAACACCGCGTCGAGGAACGGTTGCTCGTCCGTGAAGTACATAACCGCATCGTAACCTGCGCGCGCAGCTCGTGCAGCCGAAAAACTGGTGGAACTCTGTTCACACACTGAGCCGGCGGCCGAGACGCGCTTCGAGCGCGGACCGCACCGCGGAGTTGCCGTCGTACAGCCCGCGAATGTCCAGTTCGGTTTGCCGCGACAGGTATTCGGAATCCGCCAGCGGTGATAGGTGGTCCACGCGAATCTCGTCGTTCCCGCTCAGATCGAGTACCTGGAGCCACGCTAAGCGCGGTGACGACGCGAGCGCGTCCAGCGAGTTCTGACGCAACTGGCACTGCGCGAGCCGTAGACCGCTGAGCCGCCAGTGCGGTGAGTTCAAGATCGCGCTCACGCCATCCGCGGTGATGCGCGTGCCGCTCACGGAGAGGACTCGCAGGTTCGCCAGGTCGGGGCACTCCGCGAGCGCCTTCAACCCGGCGTCGGTGATCGATTCGTGTTGCGCAGCGTCGGCGAGGTGATACACGCTGTTACCGTTCAGGTGCAGCGTGTGGAGGTTCTTGAACCGGCCGCTGCTCGCGATTGTGCGCAGCGATTCATCGGAGAGGTAGTTCTGCGACAGGTCGAGGTAGGTGATGGACCTGGCCCACGCGGTGCCGCACAACTGCGCCACGCCGGCATCGCGCAAACCATTCCCCGCGATGTCCAGAACGCGAAGGTTGCTCGGCCCGGTCGCGGCAAACAGCGGGTCCAGACTCGGGGCCACCGCTTCCTGTGGCGCTTCGGCCTCCTCATTGTCTCCGTTCCACGCACCCATCCCTCGTTGCATCCGCAGTTCTTCGGCTTGCGCCCAGAACGGCGACGCGGCGATCTCACTCATGCTTTCCGTGGTGTGCCCACAACGGTTCAGGTGAAGAATGCGCAACTCCCGGAGCGCGGAGCACATCAAGAGCCGATCGAGCGCGTTACCGAGTTGCGTGCCGGAGATGTCCAACTCGCGTAGCCGGAACTTGGCGTCGCGAAACGCTTCCCAGCCGTTCGCTTCGATCTGGTTGTCGCGAAGGTCGAGCGAGGTAAGCGCCGCGAACACCGGTGCCGCGAGCAGGTCGGGCAGATCGTCAGCCAGCAGCAGCGCGGTTGGCGCTGCGAACGCTTCCAACCTGCACACTTTCCCCATAGCACGGACGAAGTCTGGCGGGTCGAGTCGGCCGCCCTCGTAGCCCGCGGCGCCACAGCGGAGTACCTTCAGTTGGTTGCGGAACGGGGCGAACTCGAGGATGTCGGGAAGTGATCCGAGCGGACCGCGCCCGGTCAGGTCGAGTTCTCGGAGGTGCTCGAAGCGAGAGCGAGCGAGGAACCCGCCGGTTTCCCCGAGATCGGCATACCACCCGGTCAGATCAACCGCTTCGAGTCGGCCGAACCACCCGCGCTGACCCGCTTCACGCAGGTCCGCTGGAAAGTTGGTTCCAGTGTCGCCTGACATGACTCGCCAGCGCCGCACCGGGTGCGCGGCGCAGAGATCCGTGCCCGCGGTTCGCATGAACACCGGCGACGCGGCGACTTCGCTTACAAACCCGCGATCAAACTCCCATTCCGTGAGTTCGTCCTGGTCGTCTGCTGCGACACCGAGCCAATCACATTCGTGTTCCGCGAGCAATTCGTGTTCGCGGTCTTCGAGTTTGGCGCGATTGGGATCCCTCTGCGAGAGGCACGCTCGTTCGACCTGCACGCGAATGAACTCGGCGCGCGCCGAATCGCCCTCCTCGTCGAGGTAGTCGGCGTAGATGAGGCGCGGGGTGTCCTCGTCCGGATTATCGCGGATCGCGCGGAGCAGGGCGGCTTCGGTGGACATGCTCACATGATAGCAGACGTACCGGTTCGCGGGGCAAGGCGCGAGTCGCTACAGCACACCCGGTTCGTTCGGATCAACCGCGAGCAACCCGGTAAATGACTTCAACACCTCCACGACGAATAGATAGTCGTTGAAGTGCTCCATGAATGGGTCGGGCACGTCGGTCCACACCTCGACGCGGCGGTCGGACGCCACGAGCGCCTCGGCCTCGGCAGGTTCCACACCCGCCAAGTGCCCGATCAGCCCTTCCGTTTCCTTCTGGATGTGCGCGCCCGCGACGACTGCGAGTGAGATCCACCACTCGCCTTTGCTCACGTTGATCCGGTCGCCGTCACGCGCGACCGTGAAGCCCGGGAACTTCTCCGTCATCCGCGCGAGCGATTCGTCGAGGTTGAAGTCCGTGTCGGGCGAGAGTAGGCCGAACGCGCGGTACATGTTTCACCAGTCGCGGAGTGATGAGTGACAACCTCGACACGTGCTGCCCGAGTCTACCGTCTTCCTGATCACGCATCACCCATTACTCAGCACTTTTTCTATGCCCGCACGATCTTCTCACGGCCCGCGGTGACGGGCTTGGTCGCATTCCGCGTGTCGATCACGAGCCGGCTGTTCTTCACGATGAACTGGTAGTCGTAAGCGGTGTGATCGGTGGCGATGAGCACGCAGTCTTGCTCGCTGAGGTACTCCGGACTTAGAGCGGCGCTCGTCATCGGTTCGAGATGCGGCCAGTGCCGCATTCGCGGCAGCGTCGGGATGTGCGGGTCGTTGTAACTGACGCTCGCGCCCTTCTTCAGAAGAAGGTCGAGGAGCTCGAAGCTCGGCGATTCCCGCGGGTCGTCGATGTCTTTCTTGTACGCCATGCCGAGGATCGCGATCTTACTCCCGCGAACGGCTTTGCCGGCGTCGTTGAGCGCGTCGGTTACCTTCGTGATGACGTAAGCGGGCATTGCGGTGTTCACCTCACCCGCGAGTTCGATGAACCGCGTCGTCATGCCGTGGTGCCGTGCTATCCAACTCAGGTAGAATGGGTCAAGAGGAATGCAGTGACCGCCGAGACCGGGCCCGGGGTAAAATGCCTGGAAGCCGAACGGCTTGGTTTTGGCCGCGTCGATCACTTCCCACACGTCGATGCCCATGCGATCGTACAGCACCTTCATTTCGTTCACGAGCGCGATGTTGATTGCCCGGTACGTGTTCTCCAGAATCTTGCATGCCTCCGCGACCTCCGGCGTCGAGACGCGAACCACTTTCGGCACGATCGCGGAGTATAGCGCACAGGCCGCGTCGCCACTGGCGTCGTCGAGACCACCGACCACTTTCGGGACGTGTGTGACGGAGTGCGTCGGGTTGCCCGGGTCTTCGCGCTCGGGGCTGAACGCGACGAAGAAGTCCGTCCCCGCGACAAGACCGGTGCGCTCAAGAACCGGCAGCATCACGTTGCGCGTCGTGCTCGGGTAGGTGGTGCTTTCGAGGATGACAAGTTGACCCGCGCGCAGTCGGCACGCGATCGCGTTCGCGGAGTTGACGACGTAGGTGAGGTCGGGCTCGCGCGCTTCGGTGAGGGGAGTGGGCACGCAAATCAGGATCGCGTCGGGTTCGTTGAGACGCTCGAAGCGGTCGGTGGCCTCGAAGCCGGAGGCGCGCATCCCCGCGACGACCGCGTCGGGGATTTGTTTGATGAACGACTTACCGGCGTTCAGTTTCTCGACCTTGTGCGTGTCGATGTCGAAGCCGAGGACGCGGAAACCGGCATTCGAGAAGGCGCGCGCCAGTGGCAGCCCGACGTACCCGAGGCCGATGATTCCGACCGTGGCAGTGTTGCTCTGGATGCGCGATAGGAGAGCCGAAAGCAAATTGGACATGCGTACCCCATCCGTCCTTGGACCGGGTGAGAATCCTTCCCCCGCGCGAATGTTCGCAAGAATGGCGCGAGCGCGTCAAGCCGAAGTGCGGAACGACACGCTCACCGCGCGGCGGGCATGTAGAGGCTGACCGTCTTCGGGAGCGGGGTGAACCAACCGGTCTGGACCCCGGCGACCTTCAGCCCCTGGCCGACCCAACAGTTGCAGGTGTTGAGGACGTGGTAGGAGCCGTGCGCTTCGTAGAAGGCGTCGTTCGTGGCGTACCCCCGACCTTTGACGCACATGAAACGGCCGCTCTCGTCGCGGCGGAAGGTGCCCTGGATGTATTCGACGAGGCGGCGATACTGTTCGTGGGAGATTTTGGTTTTCCGGGAGTTGGGGAAGGCGATGTTGTCGTCCCACAGAAAGACGTGCATGCAGGTCGGGGACGGCCAGAACATCGCGCGGAACACGGCCCCCGCCTTCAGGTTGGCCCAAGTCCGGGTATCCATGTAGAACTCTTTGTTGCCCCAGCCGAACGCAACACGAGTGGCACCGCTGACGTCGCCCGTGAAGTCACCCGGCAGAAGGTGTTTGCTCCAGTCGACCGTCTCATTCCGCATAGGCAAAACGAAGTCAGCGTGGATTTCGGTTGAGGTGACGGTGATTTCCACGCCGTCCTCGGTCGGTTGGAAGCCGTTATTGACCGGGATGAGGCCGACCAGAATGACGAGGACGAAGAGGACGAGGAAGTAGAGAAGAACCCGGACGCACCGTCGCAAGCCGCGAAAGATCCGCCCGCGGAGGGTGCGGCGCGGGAGGGCAGGCGTCGGTGCGGGGGCGTCGGCGGGGGAGGGCGGCTCGGCGGGCATGTAGTCGGCTCCAAACGGGACGACGCGGGCACGGCTTCAAGTCAACGACCCGCGCGACGACCGTCTTCCTCGGCGTCGAGCGCGGCGAACAGTTTCCCCGCGAGCGCGTCAAACCCGGCATCGGGGATGTCGGCTTCACCCTGCGGGCTGCGGCGGAGAATCTCGGCCACCACGGATTGCTTGTCCGGTTCCGCGAGCGCGTCGAAGAGATTGAGCAAGTGGCTAACGGGTTCGCTCATGGTGACCGCTGGACGGGTTCTTAACATGCTACCGCCACGAACGGCCACCACCAACAGAACGAACCCACGGCCGGGTCTGGTGTCGCGCCGGGTTCGGCCTGCTGCGGACCACGAACTCGCGGAACCTGCCCGACGCAACCCCGAAGCGCCGCCTATGCGCGTATGCGAAACTGCTACGATACTGCGCCGGTGAGTTGCGGTCTCTGCTCAACGCCGCGAAGCCCGCGAAGATTTCGCACGGAACGGTTGAACGCTCGCCCTACTGACTGCTACACTACATCTTCCTGCCCAACTTCGACCTCCGGTCCGATTCGCTCCCTCCCGCGAGGTTCGCTTCCATGCGGATTCGTTACGCGATCGTTGCTCTCGCCGCTGCTGCTTTGCCGCTCGGCGCCCGCGCCGAAGAACCGGCGAAGGTGAGCTACTACAAAGACGTGCGGCCGATCTTCCAGCAGAACTGCAACGGCTGCCACCAACCTGCGAAGCCGCTCGGCGGCTACGTGATGACCACCCACGCGGACCTGCTCAAGCCCGGCGAACGCGGGAAAGCCGGCGTCGTTGCGGGGAAGCCCGCGATGAGTCACCTCGTCGAGCAGATCAAGGTTCACGCCAACGGCAAAGCCGAAATGCCGAAGAACCGCGACCCGCTCAACGTGATCCAGATCAAGCTCATTACTGATTGGATCACGCAAGGCGCCACGGATGATACACCCGCGAGCGCGAAGGCGGTGGTCGTCGATGCCACGAACCCGCCGAAGTATTCCGCACCGCCCGTCGTGACGGCACTCACCTTCAACGGCGACGGTTCGCGGCTCGCGGTGACCGGCTACCACGAAATTCTGCTCTACGACACGGCAGAACTTCAGCTCAAGACACGACTCATCGGCATTTCGGAGCGTGTGCAGTCGATCGCGTATTCGCCAGACGGTAAGAAGCTCGCGGCCGTCGGCGGCGCGCCCGGGCGATTCGGTGAGGTTCAGGTGTGGAACCCCGAAGCCGAAAAGCTCCTCGTCTCCGCGCCGGTCACGTTCGACACGCTCTATGGCGTGAGCTGGTCGCCGGATAACAAGGCGCTCGCGTTCGGCTGCTCCGACAACACCGTTCGCGCGGTGGACGCGACCAATGGGAAACAGATTCTTCAAATGGGCACACACTCGGATTGGGTGTTGGGCACCGTGTTCTCGCAAGACGGGTTGCACCTCGTCTCTGTCGGGCGCGACATGAGTATGAAGCTCACCGAGGTTGGCACGCAGCGGTTCGTGGACAACATCACGAGCATCACCCCGGGCGCGCTAAAAGGCGGGCTGATGGCCGTGGACCGCCGACCGATGAAGGAAAAGAAGATGCAGAAGATCCCTGCTGACACACCGGGCGCGAAACCTAATGTTTACGACGAGGTCATCATTGCCGGGTCCGACGGCAAGCCGCGGCTCTACAAGATGCACCGTGAAGTGAAACGCGAGATCGGCGACGACTCGAACAAGGTCCGCGAATACGAGGCGATGCCTGGTCGCATCTCTGCGGCGGCGTTCAACGCGGAGGGCACCAAGTTCGCCGCGGTCAGCAGCCTGGACGGGAAGGGTGAGGTTCGCGTGTACGACGCGAACACCGGCACGAAGGTGGTGTGCGAGAAGGTGACCGGCCCGACCTACGCGGTCGCGTGGCACCCCGCGGGGAAGATGATCGCGTCCGCCGGGTTCGACGGAACCGTGTGGCTGCACGACCCCGCGACCGGCAAGTTGCTCCACAGCTTCGTTGTGCTGCCGAAAAAGTAACCTCGGCGCAGGCGAGTGGGGGCGGAAGGCCCCCAGATCCGACGCGCAACAAACAACTTCTGAAGAATCAGGGGGCTTACGCCCCCCCGCTCGCCAGGACACCAAACAAGATTCGCGAGACTACTTCCATGAAACTCTACCGATACGCCGCCGCTGCTCTGTTGGTCGCGGTAGCGCTGCCGGCCTTCGCTCAAGAAAAACTCCCCGACGGAGCGAAGGTCACGAAACTCGACGTTCACCCCGCAAAGGTCGAACTCACTGGACCGTTCGCGTACTCACAGTTGCTCGTCACCGCGACGCTCGATAACGGCGACATCATCGATGCGACTCGCATGGCGAAGATCACCGTGCCGAAGACCGCGACCGTGAACGCGGTGGGTCTTGTGCGGCCGACCGCCGACGGCGTCGGTGACATCGCGGTGTCACTCGCGGGGCTGAACGCCAACATCCCGTTCAGCGCGAAGCGATTCACCGAAGATCGGCCGGTCAGTTTCGTGACCGACGTGCAACCGGTTCTCGGCAAACTCGGGTGCAACGCGGGCACCTGTCACGGCGCGCAGGCCGGCAAGAACGGCTTCAAACTCTCGCTCCGTGGGTACGACCCGATCTACGACTTCCGCGCGCTCACCGACGACCTCGAAGGCCGCCGCTTCAACCGGGCTGCGCCGGAGAAGAGTCTCATGTTGTTGAAGCCAGCAGGCGCGGTGCCGCACCAGGGCGGCGTCACCATGACCGCCGGTGATCCGAACTATGAACTCGTTCGTCTGTGGATCGCGCAGGGGGTGAAACTCGATCTCGACGCGGTCCGCGTCAAGTCGCTCGAAATCTTCCCGAAGAACCCGACTGTCGGGCGCATTGGGGATAAGGTGCAGTTCGCCGCGATTGCGACCTACACCGACGGCCGCGTTCGCGATGTGACCGCCGAAACCTTCATCGAGAGCAGCAACACCGAAGGCGCGACCATCGACAAAGCCGGGCTGGCGACGACACTCCGTCGCGGCGAAACGACGATGCTCGCGCGCTACGAGGGCGCCTACGCCGCGAGCACGATCGTCATCATGGGTGATCGGTCCGGTTTTGCGTGGGAACCCAGACCCGTTCACAACGCCATCGACGACCTCGTTGATGCGAAGTTGAAGAAGGTGAAAGTTCAAGCGAGCGATCTGTCCGACGACGCCGCGTTCCTGCGCCGCGTGTATTTGGATCTCACCGGGCTGCCGCCGACCTCCGATCAAGTGCGGGAGTTCGCCGAAGACAAGCGCGAGAACCGGGCGAAGCGCGATGCCGTGATTGAAAAGCTCGTCGGCAGCGAGGGCTTCGTTGAACACTGGTCGAACAAGTGGGCCGACATGCTCATGGTGAACCGCAAGTTCCTCGGTGATGTGGGCGCGACCGCGTTCCGCAAATGGATCCGCGATGCAGTCTCGGAGAACCGGCCCTACGACAAGTTCGCGTACCAGATCATCACCGCGGCCGGGTCTAACGTGGAGAACCCGCCAGGCGCGTACTACAAGACGCTCCGCACCGCCGACGCAGTGATGGAGAACACCACGCAACTGTTCCTCGCGGTGCGGTTCAACTGCAACAAGTGCCACGACCACCCGTTCGAGAAGTGGACGCAAGACCAATACTTCAGTCTGGCCGCGTACTTCGCGCAGGTGGGTCGGACCGAAGACCCGAAGTACCGCGGGCAGAAGCTCGGCGGCACGGCGGTCGAGGGTGCGAAGCCGCTGGTTGAAGTCATCACCGATCTGAAGGCCGGTGAGATCAAGCACGACCGCACCAGCCTGGATGCGAAAGCGAGTTTCCCGTACCCGGTCGTTGGCGAACAGACGCAGGGCGAGACTCGCCGTGTCGAAGTGGCGAAGTGGATCACCTCGCCGAAGAACCAATACTTCGCGAAGAGTTATGTCAACCGCGTATGGAGCTACCTGCTCGGCGTCGGCATCATCGAACCGGTGGACGACATCCGCGCCGGTAACCCGGCAACGAACCCAGAGTTGTTGGACAAGATGACGGCGGACTTTATTCAGAGTGGCTTCGACACGCAGAAGCTCATCAAGACCATCTGCAAGAGCCGCACGTATCAGCTCTCACTCGCGACGAACAAGTGGAACAAGGACGACGAAATCAACTACTCGCACGCGCTCGCGCGGCGGCTCCCGGCGGAAGTGTTGTTCGACAGCATCCACCGCGTCACGGGTTCGCAAACGCGGTTGCCGGGTTTGCCGCTCGGTGCCCGCGCCGCGCAACTCCTCGATAGCAACGTCGATCTGCCGGGCGGGTTCCTCGATCTCTTCAACAAGCCGGTCCGCGAAAGCTCCTGCGAGTGCGAACGCGGCTCCGGGCTGAACCTCGGTCCAATCTTGGCAATGGTGAACGGCCCGATCGTTGCCGACGCTATCAAAGACCCGAACAACCGGCTCAACAAGTTCGTGTTGGCGGAGAAGGACGACAGCAAGGCCGCGGATGAAATCTACCTCGCGGTGTTGAACCGACTGCCGAACGCGAAGGAACGGGCCGCCGCGATCACGGCGATCCGCGCCGCCGCTGCCGATCACGCGGAACTGATGGCCGAGTTCAAGCCGAAGGTCGAGGCCTTCGACGCCTACAAGCTCACGCTCGACGCGAAGCAGAAAGCGTGGGAAGCCGGACTGAAGACGCAAAAGCCGACCGCGTGGACCGTACTCGACATCCGGCGCGCGAACGCTCAGACGCCCGACACCGTGTTGAAGGTGGGCAAAGACAGCTCGATCCTGGCCACTGGGAAGGTGCCCGAGACCGACCTCTACACCGTTTACGGACTCACGGAGACGGACCTGCCGATCACCGCGATCAAACTCGAAGTGTTGGCCGACCCGACGCTGCCGATGAAGGGGCCAGGCCGTTCGGACAACGGCAACTTCGTGCTGAACGAGTTCCGACTCACTTACAAGGGTCTCGACAAACCGGACGCGAACCCAGTGGCGATCAAACTGGCCGCGCTCGACCAGATCTTCGCGCAGCCGAACTTCCCGGCCGCTTTCGCAGTGGACGCGAACCCCGCGACCGGGTGGGCCACTGCGGGCCGGATCGGTCAAGACAACGCGGCGCTGTTCAAGTTCGAGAAGCCGGTGAGCGGCCCGGCCGGGGTGTTCTTCACGGCAGTGCTCGACCAGCGATTCGGGACCAAACACTTGGTCGGGAAGTTCCGGTTCTCTGTGACGACGGACCCGAACCCAAAACTGCAGAGCGTGCTAACGCCGGCGCAAGTCGCGCTCCTCGAAACGCCAGTCGAGCAGCGGACCGCCGCACAGAAGGATACGCTCCGTCAGATGTACCTCGCGCAAGACAAGGATCACGCGCGTCTGGCTGCGGCAGCCGCGAACGCACCGCCTTCAGATGCCCGCGTGCTCGGCGCGCAAGACCTGATCTGGGCGCTCATCAACAACCCGGCGTTCTTGTTCAACCACTAACGGGGAAGAGAAGGGGAGAAGGGGTGAGGGGGAGAAAGGGAGATGAAGCCAGGAGTGCCCATGGCTTCGTCTCCCTTTCTCCCCTTCTCCCCTTCTCCGCAATGAGGGTTCTTATGATCGCCGAGAAGCTCCGTCAGTGGCTCGAATGGGCGGTCCAGGGCGGTGCCTCCGACCTACACGTCGTCGCTGGCTACCCGCCCGTTATTCGCTTACACGGTGATCTCTCCGAACTCCCGGAAGCCCCGCTCACCGCTGCCGAAACTCTTCCGCTGCTGCTCTCCGCGTGCCCGGAAGATGCGACGCGGCGCCTCCACGAAACCAAGAACGCGGACTTCTCGTTCGAGTGCCCGGTCGAGGGGACGACCGCGCGATTTCGCGCGACCGTGTTCCTCGCGGGCGGCGACACCGGCGGGTGTTTCCGCGTCATCCCCGACACGATCCCCGATCTCGCGTGGGCCGGGTTCCCCGGTGACCTCGCGGCCCGGCTGGTCGCGGTCCGCGACGGTTTGGTGATCGTCACTGGCGCGACAGGATCCGGCAAATCGACGACGCTCGCGATGCTCGTGAACCGGCTCAACAAGGCTGGCGGCTACCGCATCATCACGGTGGAAGAACCGGTCGAATACCGATTCCCGTGCGAACCGAATTCGGTCGTCACACAGCGCGAAGTTGGCAGCGACGTGCTCTCGTTCGCGGACGGCTTGAAGTACGGTTTACGGCAAGACCCCGACGTGATTCTGGTGGGCGAAATCCGCGACCGCGAGACGGCGCAGATGGCGCTCAGCGCGGCCGAAACAGGACACCTCGTGTTCAGCACGTTGCACACACGCGATGCGAAGGGCGCGGTAACACGCTTCCCGGACCTGTTCCCTTCCGAGGCACAGTCCGCAGTGCGGTCGCAGCTTGCGATGAGCTTGCGTGCGATCGTGAGTCAGCGGTTATTGCCAAGCATCCAGAAGACGCAGAAGCGGCATTTGGCGCTGGAAGTGATGTGGAACACGCACCCGATCGCGAGCGCGATCCGCACCGGGAAAGTGGAGAGTATCGACAACTACATCCTGACCGGGCGCGACGAAGGGATGTACACGTGTGATGAGTCGGTGCGGTTGTTGCTACGTGCTGGGAAAATCACGCGCTCCGTCGCGGAGCAGAACGTCCGCGACGTGAAGTTCTTGAATCATTGAGTTCCAAAGTAGTAGGCACGTGGCATGTGCCTACTACTTTCAACACATCACCCCTTGAGCAACTCGCTCGCTTCCTTGTGCGCCGGGGCTGCGTAGCCGTAGGCACTCGCGGTCACGCGGGCCAGCGCGATCAGTTGCCGCCACTTGAACACACTCCGCGCACGCGCGAACTCGTCGGTCGCGGTCGCGTAGTACTTCTCCGCGTGTAGCGCACCGTCCTCACTGATCGCGAACGTGCGGAACAATCCGAACACGTCCTTCGCAGTGTTCGGCTTCTCGGTGCCAATGCGCGCGGTGATCGCAGCGGCCTGTACTTGGTCCTTGGCACGGATCGCGGCGTCCAGTTCCTTCATCAGCGAATCGGCCGGCAGTCCCTTCACCTTCTCGGCGTGTTCCGCGCGCGGGTACGGATCCCACTTCGTGAACTCGCCACGCTGAGCGCGGTCGCGACCGACCTGGTAGCCCGCGAGGATAAGGCTCGTGACTTGCGTGCGGCGGTCGCCGACGCTCGCGAGGTTCCGCCACGCGTGGATCGTGTCGCACGAGTGGACACCGATCGAGTCGCCGTGAATGCTGCCTTCCGGCTTGCCCGCGGACACCCACGACTTCGGGCGTCCCTCGTCGCGCAGGATCAGTTGGTTCGCGGCCAGCGACAGCGCCTCGCCGATCGCCTCCGCGCTGAACCCTTCCGCGAGTGCGGCGGCCACCGCGTCGGCGCACTGCGCGCCGTCCGCCTTGAAGATCGTCTCCGCGAACTTCAGCACCCACGCGTCGTCGGCCGACTTCGCACCGGGCTTCGAGCCGACCAGTTTGTACTGGTCGAGAAGTTTCGGGAGCTGTTCGCGGATCGGGGCGTTGTACTTCACCTGGTTCGGGTTTGCCTCGATCTTCACGCAGTAGTGAACCGATTGGCGGAGCATCGTGGCCGCGCGCTCGGTACCGACGAACCGCGTCAGGTCCCACGCGCGCGACACCAGCACGACGCGGTGAACCTCGGTCGCATCGTCCACTTCGATCATCAATTCATTAAGCGCGTCCTCCGGTTTACCGCTCGCGCAGATCGCGGCGAACGTCGCTTCGGCCGCGTTCATGTCAGCCTTGCGGGCCGCGTCGCGGAGGTGTTCGCCGCCACGCTGGTCTGTCGCCAACTTGCCCGGCTTCACCGGCTTCAGCGTTTCTTTCGTGGCGCCGAAGTCCTTCAGTCGCGACGCGTTCCGGTGCAGCACCTTCAGCACCGCGAGCGGTTTCTTCGCGGCGTCCGTTTCTTCCTGCGACATCTGGAACGCGGGTGCGAGCGCCATCAGCGTGTGGAACCCGATGTAGTCCTCGCCGCCGAACGCGCGGGCGTTAGTGAGCGCCGCCGCCGCGACGAGTTGCTTGAGTTCGGTGCCTGTCTTGAGCTTCGCCACGACCGCCGCGACGAGCTTGTCGGGCGGAGTCTCTTGGAGGAAGTTCACGAGCGGGTCGAGGTCGCCGAACGTGAGTTTGGTGGGTTCCTCGGCTGCGAAGGCGGTGCCGAATCCCAGGTCACTGGCGAACGCGGTACCGACGCTCGCGGCAATCATGCCCCTGCCAATGTCCGCGAACAGTTCACGACGGGTCTGATGCAACATGAGAGACTCCCGGGGAGGGAGGGCGCGGTGTGCGAGCCGCGTCCGGGAGAAAGCAACGTAGGAACTGAGTTTGAGGATACAGCGTGTCGTTTGGCGAAGGAAGAACAAACCGCGATTAACTGGCGCGGCCCTTCCCGGTGAGGACGCGTGATTCGGTAATCACCAGGTCCATGAACACGTCATGCGCCGCTACCGGAATCTCGTCGAAGATTTGGCAATCGAACGCGAGGGCAACGAGCGGCGCGTCCAGCCGAGCGTGCGACAGGAGACGGTCGTAGTACCCTTTGCCCTGACCCATGCGCCCGCCGCGCGTGTCGAACGCGGTGCCGGGGACCATCACCAAGTCGAGTTCGTCCGGCAGCACCTTCTTTTGCGGGAGGCCGCGAAGTTCCTCTTTCGGCTCAAGAATCTTGTACGCGCCCTCGACCAGTTCGCTCATGTGTTCGAGCCAGAACAGTTCGAGCTGGTTCGTCTCCACCACACACCACGGAACGACCACTCGCTTGCCGTGGGTGAGTGCCTCGGGGAGCGTGTGACGGGTGCGCACCTCGCTCCCGGCGTCGACGTACCACATCACCGTTTTCGCGACGTTGTAGGCTGGCAGTTCGGTGAACTTTCGGCAGATGTCCAGACTAATTGCGTCCTTGTTTTTCTGGGCCACGCGATTCGCGCGGGCCAGTTTGCGGATGAACTCCTTCATCGTCTGCGGGTCGGTCGGCTTGGTGTTGTCATCCATCGCGTTTGACTCCGTCCGGGGGGGTTCGGGCAGTCTACCAGCGGAAGGGGCTACCGACATCGGGAGTGGACATCTGCGAGGGTAAAATACCAACACCAAAACCCAACACCAAACCGAGGCTTCCCGTGGTCAAGCAGAACCAACCTCAACAACGCGCCGCGTTCGCGATCGTCACCGTTGTGTTGCCCGGGCCTGACCGGAAGCGGAACCCGGCACCGTACCTGTTCCACATCACGTATCGGAACCCGAACCCGACTGAACTGGGGTGCGTGATGACCTGGAACGTGACCGGTGGGCGGGAGGAATACCAGATCGCGGCTGAACGCACCGACGACGGCTACTTGTATTGGCACTGCACCTGCCCGGACGCGGTGTACCACGGCGAGAACCGCCACGCGTATTGCTGCAAACACGTCCACGGATTGCAAGCGCTGCTCGATACGATCGGCAACCCGGCCCGCCGTGAGCGGACGGTGGCGTGAGTCCGGCGCACCCGCCCGCAAGGGTGGCCGCACCTACAGCGGGAACCGGTCTTGCAACGCGGTCACGGTGAGTTCTTGTTGCTTGATCGCCCGACACGCTTCAACCGCCGCTTGCGCTGCCGAGATGGTGGTTATCGCGGTGACACGACTGGCGACCGCTTCGGCGCGAATCTTCGCCTCATCGGTCGAACTCCCGCGACCAGTCGGCGTGTTGATGACCAGTTGCACCTTTCCATTCTTCATATGGTCGAGCAGGTTAGGACGCCCCTCCGCGATCTTCGGAACGTCTTCAACTGGAACGCCTTTGTCGCGCAAGAATTGCGCCGTGCCGCGGGTCGCGATCACCCGGAAGCCGAGGTCCGCAAACCCCCGGGCGATCGGCACGACCGCGTCCTTGTCGCGGTTCGCGACCGAGATGAACACCGTGCCCGAACGCGGCAGCGGCGAACTGGCCGCGAGTTGCGCCTTCGCGAATGCCATCGGCATCGAGTCGTCGATCCCCATTACTTCACCGGTGGACTTCATCTCAGGCCCGAGGATGATGTCCACGCCCGGGAACTTGTTGAACGGAAACACACTCTCCTTGATCGAGTAGTGTTTCGGGATCACCTCATCCTTCACGCCCAACTCGTCGAGCGTCTTGCCGACCATCACGAGCGCCGCGAGCCTGGCGAGCGGAACCCCCGTGGCCTTCGACACGAACGGTATCGTGCGGCTCGCGCGGGGGTTCGCTTCCAGAATGTAGACCTTCGGTGGGTCGGTCGCGATCCCGTCGGCGCGAATGCCGGACACCGCGAACTGGATGTTCATTAGCCCCTTCACGTTCAGCGCCGCGGCCAGTTTCCGCGATTGAATCTTGATCTCGGTGATAACGTCCGCAGGCAAACTGTGCGGTGGGATCACGCACGCGGAGTCGCCGGAGTGGATGCCGGCTTCTTCGATGTGCTGCATCACGCCGCCGATGACCGTGCGGATGCCATCGCTGAGGCAGTCCACATCAACTTCGGTCGCGTTCTCTAGGAACTGATCGATCAATACGGGCCGGTCCTTCGACAGGTCCGCCTCGACGCGACGGATGTAAGCAGTGAGTTCGTCCTCGTTGTAAACGATCTTCATGTCGCGCCCGCCGAGCACGAAGCTCGGGCGCACAAGTATCGGGAACCCGATGCGCCGGGCGACGCGCAGCGCCTGCGATTCGTCCACGGCGGTGCCGTTCGCGGGCTGGAGTAGCCCGATTTCGGTGACGAGTTTCGCGAACCGCTCGCGGTTCTCCGCGATGTCGATACTGTCCACGCTGGTGCCGATGATCGGCACGCCGGCCATTTCGAGCGGCATCGCGAGGTTCAGCGGCGTTTGCCCGCCGAACTGCACGATCACGCCTTCCGGCTTCATGCGGTCGTTGATGTTGAGCACGTCTTCGGGCGTGAGTGGCTCGAAGAATAGGTGGTCCGAGGTGTCGTAGTCGGTGCTGACCGTCTCCGGATTCGAGTTCACCATGATGACTTCGTAGCCGTTGTCGCGGAGCGCGAACGCGGCCTGCACGCAGCAGTAGTCGAACTCGATGCCCTGACCGATCCGGTTCGGCCCACCGCCCAGGATCATGATTCTTGCTTTCCCCGAAGCGGGGCGCACTTCATCCTCGCCGGGGGTGAACGCTGTGTTCTCTCCTCTCTTGCTCGCCCCTGACCCCTCGCCCCTCGCCCCTTGTTCGTAGGTCGAATAGTAGTACGGCGTGTACGCCTCGAACTCGGCGGCGCACGTGTCCACGCTTTTGAACACCGCTTCGACACCGTGGGCTTTGCGGAGCTTCCGCACCTCGGCTTCGGAGACGTGCCAGATGTGCGCCAGTTGCCGGTCGATGAACCCGTGCTGCTTGGCCTTGAGCATCACATCGGGCGTCACCCGGTCGAGCGATCCGAGCGCCCGCAGTTCGTTCTCCACGCCGACGAGTTCTTCGATCGCGCGCAGGAACCACGGGTCGATTTTCGTGCGCTCGTGAATCTCCTCGACCGACATGCCCGCGAGCAGCGCGTATCGCAAATACCAGATGCGGTCCGCGTTTGGGCTGGCGAGTTTGAAGCTGATCTCTTCGCGCGCCGGCGGGTTAGCCGTCCCCCACCGGTCGCGCTTGTCAGCCCCGATCCCGAACCGGCCCACCTCCAACCCGCGGAGCGCCTTCTGGAGCGACTCCTTGAATGTGCGGCCGATCGCCATCGTCTCGCCAACGCTCTTCATCTGCGTGGTGAGCGTGGTGTTCGCCTCCGGGAACTTCTCAAACGCGAACCGCGGCACTTTCGTCACGACGTAATCAATCGTCGGCTCGAAGCACGCGGGCGTTTCGCGCGTAATATCGTTGCGGAGTTCGTCGAGTGTGTAACCGACCGCGAGTTTGGCCGCGATCTTCGCGATCGGGAAGCCCGTTGCCTTCGATGCGAGCGCGCTGCTTCGAGATACGCGTGGGTTCATCTCGATGGCGATCATGCGCCCATCGGCCGGGTTAATCGCGAACTGGATGTTGCTGCCGCCGGTCTCAACGCCGATCTCGCGAATGATGTCCTTCGCCTTGTCGCGCATCTTCTGGTATTCTTTGTCCGAAAGCGTCTGCGCGGGCGCGACCGTGATGCTGTCGCCGGTGTGAACCCCCATCGGGTCAAGGTTCTCGATCGAGCAGATGATGACGACGTTGTCAGCCTTGTCGCGCATCACCTCAAGCTCGTACTCTTTCCACCCGATCACGGACTCTTCGACGAGTACCTCGGTGGTAGGCGAGAGTTGAAGCCCGTGGCTGATGAGGTCGCGGTACTCGTCGCGGTTGTAGGCGATGCCGCCGCCACTGCCGCCCATCGTGAAGCTCGGTCGCAGCACGCACGGCAGCCCGACCTCTTCGACCGCTCGCATTGCTTCTTCGAGCGAATGCACCACGACCGACTTCGGCACCTCAACGCCGATCTTGATCATCGCGTTCTTGAAGCGCTGTCGATCCTCGGCCTTGTCGATCACGTCCGCGTTCGCGCCGATCATCTCGACGCCGTACTTCTTCAGCACGCCCTTCTTGAACAGGTCCATCGCGGTGTTGAGCGCGGTCTGCCCGCCGAGCGTGGGCAGGAGCGCGTCGGGCTTCTCCGCGATGATGATCTTCTCGACGACCTCCCACGTAATCGGCTCGATGTAGGTGCGGTCAGCCGTCTCCGGGTCGGTCATGATGGTCGCCGGGTTGGAGTTCACCAGGACGACCGAATAGCCCTCTTCGCGAAGTGCTTTGCAGGCCTGCGTGCCGGAGTAGTCGAACTCGCACGCCTGGCCGATGATGATGGGGCCGGAACCGATGAGCAGGATCTTCTTGATGTCGGTACGTTTCGGCATGGTTCTCAATCAACTCGTTATTCGCGACGCGTGGCGGAGCGAGTGGGGAATGTCCGCGCAAACTCCGCTTAGCCTACGGATATGGCACCAACGGCCAAGAGCACTACACCCGTGGCGAGCGACGAATCTTCGCATAGCATGATCCAACCGCGCCACCCCGGCGTGTCACTCATCTCGAATGGAGCCGACCGATGTTCCGCAAGATGATTCCGCTGGCCGTGGCACTCGTGATTGTTGTAGGGTGCAAGAAGAAGGACACGGGCGGAGGTAGCGATCCCGACGCGGCGCCGAGCGGACCGCCGATCACCATCAAACTCCGGGATGAGAAAGTTGGCGACAAGGTGCAGATCGTCGTGACGAAGACCAGCACTGTCGCGCAGAACGCGAGCGGTCCGAAGGGGAAGTTCTCGAAGTCGCAAAAGACGGTCGAGAAGGCCGAGTACATGGAGAGTGTTCTGGAAATGGTCGGCAGCGACCGCGCGACTAAGGCCACGCGCGCGTACAAGGTGGCGGAGAAGAGCGAGGACGATAAGGCCGCGAAGTCGATGTCTTACGCTAACAAGACGGTCATGATCCAGAAGAAAGGAGCCGGGTTCACCTACACGGTGAACGGAGTCGCCCTCCGCCCCGACGAGGCCCAACCGTTCCGAGAGGCCTACGAGAAGACCGACAAGCTCAAGAACGAGGACATGCTCCCGAAGAAGGCCGTGCAGGTGAACGAGAAGTGGTCACTGGATCAGGTGATCCTGAAGAAGATCGGCACCGCGTTCGACACGCCGATCAGTGCGGAAAAGAGTTCGGGAAGCGGGCGGCTCCTCAAGACGTACACCAAGGACGGGGCGCAGTGGGGGGTGATCGAAATCAAGTTCGACGTCGTCCTCGATGGGACGCAGGGGGGCATCGCATTGAGCGGCACCATCAGCATGACGATGACGCTCGACACCGCCATCGACGGATCCACGCTCGACGGCGTGATGAAGATGAAAGGGAGCGGCAAGATCATCGGGAAGCAGGCCGCTGCCGGCGTGGAGGTCGAGAATCAAATCGACATCGACGGCGAGGAGACCCGCACGACCGTGAAGTGATCCAACCCCGCGGCTGGCGCACAAGCGCCGGCCGCTTCTTCCGCACAACTTTGGAGACCGCAGCACGTTTCACCTGAACACGAACTCGCCTGATCTGCCACGCCCACGCAGTTGCGCGGGCGTTTTTCGTTCATCTTCAGTTGACACACATCTCGACCCCGCTATACCTCGCGGCCGAAAACGGGCGACTGCCGACGGGGGAAACGACCGGCAGCCGCACGCAAACTACCGTGAGTACCGAAACAAGTGAGACGATGGACTCGACCACTCCGGTGGAGTCGCTCAAGAACGCGATCCGGCAGTTCGCCGCAGCTCGCGGGTGGGAGCCGTACCACACGCCCAAGAACCTCGCGATGGCGCTGGCCAGCGAGGTCGGCGAGTTGTGCGACATCCTCCGTTGGCTGACGCCCGAAGAGTCGGTCGCAGTCGCGTCCGACGCGGCCACACGTGTGGCCATCGCAGACGAACTCGCGGACATCGTGAACATCGTGTTCCTGCTCAGCGTTCACACCGGGATCGACCTGTCCGAAGCGGTTGCGGCGAAGATGACGAAGAACGCGATCAAGTACCCGGCCCCGGCGTAGTCCGGTGCGACGCGGATGAGTTCGCGAGCGGATTCCGACTCGGGGGATGTCGGGACGCCGCATCCGATCTGGCAACGGTTCGACCTGTTGAGGGGGAATAGGCCGTGCGTAAACGACCGATTGTGCTCGCTGCCGCTGTTGCGGTCATGGGTTTAGCCGTGTTGGGGACGGTGGTTGCCCAACAACCGGGTGGTTTCGGGCAACCCAAGTCGAGCGGCACGCTGCCGGCGACCACGGTGCGACCGTATGCCGACTGGACACCGACCACGCCGCAGCCCGGTGTTTCGCCTGCCGCCGGACTTGGAAACGGTAACACCACCGTGCGACCTGCGGGCGGCTCGTACTTGCCGCCAAGCGGTCAACCGCAGAACACGAGTTACCCACCCGCCGGCGGAACACCGACCAACCGGCCACGGCCCGGAGTCGCGGGCGTCGCTCCAATTCGGCCTGTGGGCGGTCTCGACATCCCACCGCCGAGCATGGACCTGCCCGGCACGCGAGTGCAACCTGGCGCCAGCGCACAGCCGCCACGCCTGCTTCCGCCACCGAGCCTGAGTGTCGAACCCGACAGCAAGTACACGCCGCCGAGTAGTGGCGTAACTCCACCGCCGCTTGTTCCGATTCCGCCGGCTCCGAGCGGAGTTGTGCCCACGCCGTCACCTTCGGGTGGTGAGCCGATCTACCCGGGCGACAAGCGGTTCGTTCCAGAGCCACCCCCGTTCCCGACGCCGGGCGGCAATACCAAGCCACCGGCGCTGCTCGTTCCGCTGCCCGCGCTGGGGGGGAACATTCCCGCTCTGTCGGCGACCGGATCGCCCGCCGCGCCGGTCGGAGCCGCGAACCTTCCGAGCCGCGTTTCGCAGACCGTGACCGTGGACGCGGTGTGCCCAGAGTCCGTCGTGTTCAACACGGAGTGCCGCTACGAGATCGTCGTCCGCAACGCGGGCAACGTCGCGGTGCATAACGTGCGCGTCGAAGACGAGATTCCGGTCGGCGTCAAGTACGTCGGCAGCGATCCGCCGGCCGAACTGAACGGCGACCGTCTCGTTTGGACGATCGGCACCATGGACGCGAAGGACACGAGCAGCGAGAAGCGGATCGTGGTTCGCGTTCGGCCGACCGAAGAGGGCGAACTCCGCAGCCGCGCGACGGTGAGCTATACGGCGACTGTCGAGGCCAGGACGAAGGTCACGCGGCCCCGCGTCGCGGTCACGGTGTTGTGCCCCGAAGTGGCCCGCGCCGGCGAAGAACCGGTCTTCAAGATCAAGGTGACGAACAGCGGCACTGGTCCGGCGCAGCAGATGGTGTTCCAGGCCGTGCTGACCGACGGTCTGGACTACCGCAACCAGGGCACGCGGCTCGAAACGAAGCTCGCGAACCTGCCTGCGGGCGAATCGCGCACGGTCGATCTTCCGCTTAGCGCGCTGAAGTCGGGCTTGCAGTCGTGCCAGGTTACGGTAACTGCCGAGGGCAGCCAGGAAGCCACCGCGAAGGCGAGCGTCAACGTGGTCGAGCCATTGCTTCAGCTCGCGCAGACAGGGCCGGCGAAGTGCCTCGTTCGCGCCGAGCCGACTTACGAGATCACGCTCTCGAACCCGGGCACTGCTTCGACGGACGTCATCACGGTTCACGCGGTGCTGCCGGACGGCTTCGACTTCGTGCAGGCCAGTGATGCCGGTACTTTCAACGCGACCAACCGGGCCGTGAGTTGGAAGCTAACCGGGCTGCCCGCGGGCGGCACGAAGGCGGTCGGCGTCAAACTCCGCGCCGGTGTTGCGGGCGACGTGGTGCTTCGCACGGTGGCGGTTGCCGCGCCCGAAGCTCAACCCGCAGGGGTGGCGCCCGCTGGTGGGGTCGCGGTGCGGGCCGGTCGCGTACTCGAAGCGAAGGCCGAAACTGTGATCAAGGCCGAGGGCGTGGCCGCGCTGCGGTTCGACGTGGCCGGTCTTGAGAACCCGGTCGAAGTCGGCAAGGAAGCGATCTACGAGATTCGGATCGTGAACCAGGGCACCGGCGCCTGCACCAACGTGCAGATCATGGCTGCCCTTGCTGACGGCACAACGTTCACCAGTTCGAATGGCCCGACCCAGGGAAAGGTTACCGGTACACCGCAGACGCTGGTGTTCGAGCCTATCGCGACGCTCGCGGTGAAGGGTGAGACGGTGTACCGCGTGCGCGTCCGCGGCGCCGCGGCCGGCGACCAGCGGTTCCGCGTGCAACTCACATGTGACCAGGTCCGCACGCCAGTCGTGAAGGAAGAGAGCACGCGGTTCTACAAGGAGTAAGCCCTGTTTCGCAGGCAAGCACGAAATGCAAAGTACGAAATGCGAAAGAAGGCGGACGGGTGGTCGGGCTTGTTTCGCATTTCGAGAGTTGATTGTTTTGGATTTCGCCTTGTGTTCGTGCGGGGGCACGGAAATAAGGCCGGGGGAGGAGTCCTTTCATGAGCATTAGTCGCACGACGCGCTGGAACCGAGAACGGGTCGCGGCCGACGCGAACACGACCCACATCCGTTGGATGATCCGGCGAGACATGCCCGACGTGATGGGCATCGAACTGGGGAGTTTCGAGTACGCCTGGACCGAGGATGATTTCCTCCGGTGCCTGCGCCAGCGGAACTGCATCGGGATGGTCGCTGAGCGGGGCGACACGATCGTCGGGTTCATGATCTACGAGTTGCACCGCACCCGGCTCCAACTGCTGAACTTTGCCGTGGCCCAGGCGGCGCGCCGGTCCGGGGTCGGCGGGTTACTGGTCGGCAAACTGCTCTACAAACTGTGTAGCCACCGCCGACAGAAGTTGAGCCTTGCGGTTCGTGAGGGGAACACGGCCGCGCAGATGTTCTTCCGCGCACACCGGTTCAAGGCAGCGCGAGTCCTGCGCAACTACTATGAGGACAGCGGCGAGGACGCGTACCAGATGGAGTACCACCCGGCCGTCGAAGAGTGGGCCGAGTTCGGTGGTGAACCGGTGAACCGGGTCGCAATGTTTGATGAGTAGCGCGCGGCGGGAGTGATCATTAGCAACGGCAAACACGGCTGACGGGGAAGGACGCCCTCATGTCGACTGATAGCAAGAAGTGGTGGCGGAAGGTCGTGGCGTTTACGGCCGGTGGTGGCGTTGTAGCGGCCGGGTTGTTCGGCATCGTCCGGGCAACCGCGGAACCGAACAAGGCGCTCCCAATCGTCGATCACGGCGCGTGGGCACGATCGCCGGTCCCGACCGCAACCGCACCGTCGGTCTCGGAAGTCGAGCGCAGCGCCGCTCCGAGCCACGGCGTTGTTAAGGTGAGCGCCACGCTCCCGATCCCCATTCCCCGTACGAATATGGGCGTGCCCGATGTGCCCATCGCGCCGCTCATCCCGGTGCCGCCGGCGCCGTTCCCGTCTGGCCTCGAACCACCCGTGGCTGGTCCGCGCGCCCCAGACGCGGGTCTGGTCGCTGCCGACAAGATTCCTCTACCGGCGCTGCCTGCGGTTCCGGTAGTCGATCTGCCGAAGGTGCCCGCCGCACCGATGGATCTGAAGCCGTTCGTAACGCCGACCGGACTGTTCCCCCCACCCGGGCCGGGAGCGCCTGGGGTACTCCCAATCACGCCGCCCGCGCCGGACGGATTGCCGTTCCCACCGTTGCCCGGCGCGACGGTCGAGCCACCGAAGGCGCCTGTGGTTCCCGTGCCGGCGTACAACCCGCCAACGATGCCGGGGACACCCGTCCCCCCGCAGCCTGCGAAAACTGTGCCGCCACCGGAACCGTTCAAACTTGCCGATCCAGTGCAGCCATTGTTGCCTGTGAAACCGGATTCTGGCTTGCACCCGCTCATTCCGGGGAATACGCTCAATCCACCATCGCCGGTCGCGCCAGCGGTGCCGATCGTGTTCCCACCCCTCAATCCGGGCGGGCGCGAAGTGCCCGGCACGACCGTGGACCGCCCGAAGCCTTCGGAACCGCCGTTCGGCACGACCGACAAGTTCGTGTTCCCGGCGCCCAGCAGCAACCCACTCAGTCTGACACCACGAGAGGCCGCCATGCTGAACCTCAAACACACGGCCGCGCTCGCGGTCATCGGCGGGGCACTGTTCACCGCCGAGAACGCCCGGTCAGCCGCGCTGTTCCCGCCGATCGTCCCCACCGTCCCGGCCACGCCGGTCAAGGCCGACGACAAGGAAGTGACGGACAAACTCAAGAAGGATCTCGACGAGGCCAACAAGAAGATCGCGGCGCTCGAGAAGCAGGTCGATAAGCTCACGGAGTTGCTGACCGGGCGGAAGGACGCCGACGGGAAAACGATCCTCCCGAGCGACCCCGGCGCAGTCGAGGAGATCAAGCGACTCAAGAACCGGATCGCGGCACTCGACACCGAGCTGAACGCGATCAAGACGCAGAGTTCACTTAAACCAGCGATCGTCCCCGAGGTGAAGCCGAAAGGTGTCGTGAAGGTGGTGAACGAGTACCCGGTCGAAATCTCGATGGTCATTAACGACAAGTCGCACCGGATCGCGCCGAACACCAAGATCGAGGTCGAGGTTCCGGCCGGCGACTTCAGCTACCAGTTGCTCCAGTCCGGTGCCGCGGCCACGCGCAGCGTCATCAAGGACAAGGAAACCGTCACGCTGCGGATCAAGTAACCTGTTCGCAGTAATGAGTGATGAGTACTGAGTGATGAGGAACGGCAACAGGTGCCTTTCCTCATCACTCAGTACTTTACAGGTATGATTGTCACCATCGATGGACCCTCCGGGGTCGGGAAGAGTACGGTCACGAAGGAACTCGCGACCCGGTTGGGGTTCGAGTACCTCAACACCGGCGCGATGTACCGCGCCGTCGCGCTCGCGGTGCAGAGGCTCGGGGTCCGCTTAACCGATGAAGCCGCAGTCACCGCCGCGCTGCCTGGCGTTCACGTCGAACTGCCGCCGGGGTGCGTGGTGCTCAACGGCGAGAACGTGGCCCACTTGATCCGCACGCCGGAGTTGTCGCGCGGCGCGAGCGAGGTGAGCGTTCACCGGGCGGTGCGTCTTATGCTCGTCGCCGCGCAGCGAGCCGCCACGACCGGACGCGACATGATCTGCGACGGCCGCGACCAGGGTTCATTCGTGTTCCCACTCGCGGAGTGCAAGTTCTTCCTCATCGCCGACGCACGCGTTCGCGCCGAACGGCGAGTCGGTGAACTCGCTGCGGCCGGGCAGCGCGTGAGCGTCGAGGATGTGATGCGCGACCAGGACGAGCGCGACCGGCGTGACGCGGCACGCGAACTCGCGCCGATGGCACCCGCCCCGGACGCGGTGATACTCGATACAACACACCTCACCTCGAAAGAGGTTATCGAGCGATTAGAGAACATCGTCCGCGACCAGCGCGCGTGTTCGCGCCACCGGTGACCGCGGCGACCGGCAGAGAGCACCCGGTTATGGCTGACCGCCCGGACTTCGTCGGCCGCATGTGGTACGACACCGTCTTCTGGTCCTCGTTTACCTTCTTTACGTTCGGCTTCAGCATCAGGCGAGCGGGCTGGAAGAACATGCCGCGCACCGGGCCGGTGCTGCTCCTGGCAAACCATCAGTCGATGCTCGACCCGGTGATGGTCGGCCTCTCGTCGCGGCGCTACCTGTCGTACCTCGCGCGCAAAACGCTCTTCGAGCAGCGCGGGCTGGCCCCGCTCATCCGCAGTCTGAACGCGATCCCGATCGACCGCAACATGGGGAAGGACGGCATCCAGGCGGTACTCGACGCGCTCGGTCAGGGGCAGGCCGTGCTGATGTTCCCGGAGGGCGAGCGCACGCACGATGGTGAAGTTCAACCGTTGAAGCCGGGCGTGTCGCTGCTCATCAAGCGAGTGAAGTGTCCGATCGTGCCCGTGGGAATCGCGGGTGCGTTCGCCGCGTGGTCGCGGTTCATGAAGTGGCCGAAGTTCTCGCCGCTGCTGCTGCCGCCCGAACCGAGTACGATCGCGATTTCGATCGGCGAACCGATCGACCCGGCGCGCTACGCGAACATGAAGCGAGAGGCGATGCTCGACGACTTGTTCCGCGTGATTGTGGCTCAGCACGCGGACGCGGTGCGCTTGCGTCGGAAGTGAGGCCGGGCTACTCCGGGAGCAGGACGCGGATTTCCATCGACTTCCCGGCGCGAACGACGGTGAGCGTCGCGGAGCGCTCGGCGCAGTTCCTCGGCCGTCGTGACGAACACGCCATTCGCCTTCGCGATAACATCATCGACTGCAACGCCAGCTTTGCGGAGCGGGGAACCGTCGGTCAGTTTGGCGATACGCAAAGACTTGTCCTTTGCGGTCACCTCCAACCCGACACGCGACAGCTCGAAGAAGGTGAGGAACCCGAGATGTTTCGTCTCGCTTTCTTTGGCGGTGTTGCCCAGATTCGGATCTCCTGGAGACATCCCCGGGTATCGAAATTTGATGGTCTCGCCAACGGAGAGGTGGGAACCGGTTGCCGCGGCCGTGTTGATTTTGCCGCGGGCGATCAGGATCGTGTCGGTCGCCAAAGTGATCGTAATGTCACCATCGGCTATGATGATGGCGTTGGTCACCGTGTATCCGGCGACATCTCCGTTTGCGATGACGACGCTCTGGGAGATATTGTCGCGTGTACGAACAATCCCGCGTGATACCAGAAACGCTTTATAGATCGAGTTCGGGGACTCGATCTCTGGCGCGATGATGCCAACGGAATGGCAGGGGATACGGTTCCCTTTTCCGATCCGCGCCTGCGGGCGGAACGGTTCGTCAGTCCGCACGAACGTCGGATCGGTCCAGGTTACGAAACCCTTTACACCGCTTGCCTTTTTCCCTCCCAGCGGCCATTGCAATTTCCCTTTTGCCGCAATCCGCTCGGACAGTTCAAACGCGGGCATCCAGAGACGCTCCTCTCCAGTGGCCAACGTCCACATTTGGGAGTTGGCCACGAGCAGGTCGATTTGCCCAGAATTGACGTATCGTTCCGCCCGATTCATGACGCGATCGGCCCGAGATTGAGCCATCTTGCTGAGGACATTTGCTGCACGCTCGCGCTGCAGCGGGTCACTTGATTCTGTTGCCCGAAGCAGTTCCGGTGGCTCTGATTCAAGCAGGAGTAACTGGCGGCGTGCCTCTTGCCACTCCTGCTCGCTTGGGCTGGCCAAGCGGCGCACCAACTCCCCAGGTGACACCACGCGCGGCGCGGGCACTGGTTCCGCCGCGACGAGACGAAGCGTTGCCAGACCACCCGCGAGAAGCAGGCAGCGAAGCAATTGCTTGGTCACCATGTCCGGTTCCTCAGGAGTATGCCACAACCGAATCAGGCCGGATTGCCGTCGTATTCCGAATCTTCGACGTAGATGATCGTGCCTGTGCGCGCGGCACCTGCTTCGAGATAAAGTCCGTCCCCGGTCAGCGCGCCGTTGGAAGCGATGGTCGGATTGTTTGCAGCGATCACGTTCGTTCCGTCGGCGGCAAAGACGCCGCCACCGCGGGTGGCTTCGCTGAAGTTGTTTACAGCGTTATTGCAGCAAATCAGCGAACCATCGAGCCGGAGATCGCCGTTGAGGAGATGGATTCCGCCACCAGTAAAGGCTGCAGTGTTTGCCGACACTTGAGGTTCCCCAAGTTTGGTGGACACGAAGTTAACGGTGTAGACTCTGCTCAAGGAGTTCACCAATGGCCCGCGCCCGAACGACGTATGCGGCGGGTTGTCAACACTTCGCACGAGAGGCGTTCCTGATCCCTGTTGGCTCGTCGCGTTCAGCCGACTCCGCGCGCGGGCCGGGTGCCGATCAGTTCCGCGATTGGTTCGCACTCGGGGAGGATCGCGATCGGGCGCCCCGCCCGGTCGCGGTGCGCCCGATTGGGGTCGATTCCAAACCGCTGGTAAATGGTCGCGAGCAGGCAGTTGCTGTCCATCGCCCGGTGAGTCGGTTCCTCGCCCCGTCCGTTCGTCGCGCCGACGACTTGCCCCATCCGCAGCCCCCCGCCGGCCAAGAGTACGCTCATTGCGCGCGGCCAGTGGTCCCGGCCAGGTCGGCGGCTCGCATCCTGATACGCGATCCGCGGAGTGCGCCCGAACTCGCCGCAGAACACGAACAGGACGTGCCGGTCCAGCCCGCGGTCGGACAGATCCTCGATCAGCGCCGACACCGCCCGGTCGAGCACCGGCATCCGCTCCTCGTACGCGCGGAAGATGTCGCAGTTGACCGAGTGGTCGTCCCAGGTGGTGATCCGGCCTGTGTCCGAGCGGAGCCGGATGTTCGCCTGGCACTGGACGAACCGGGCGCCGGCTTCGACCAACCGTCGGGCCGTCAGTAGGTCGCGCCCCCAGTCGGAGTCGCCGTATCTCGCAACCGTGCGCGCGTCCTCGCGGCCCAAGTCGAACGCCGCGCGGGTGCGCGGACCGGCCAGGAGTTCGACCGCCCGCCGCTGGTGCCGGCCGAACTCGGCCGTGGGACCGGAGCGGTCGTCGAGCCAGCGCGGGAGCGCGTCGAGGCTCCGGCGCAGGTCGTCCCGGCGGCGCAGGGTTACCGTCCCGTCCGGGTCGAGGCTCAGACCCGCGTGGCCCTCCTTCGTGAGGTGCAACGGGACCGGGTCGTAGGCGTTCGCCCCGGTCGATGTGACAGGGTTGGCGTGGGGCATGAACGGGGCGAACCCCGGCCCCAGGTGGCCCGGCCCGCTCCCGTAGGACTTGGTGTTCGACACATAAGTCGGGACCTCCCCTCCCCGGCCATCCAGTTCCTTGGAGACGACCGACCCGACGTCCGGGTACTCGGCGTCGTTGAGGTTCGCCGCGACCGACGGGTAACCGGTCAGGAACCGGTGGCTGCCGCCGGAGTGCTCGCCCCGGTTGTGGTGCAGACTGCGGACGAGCGCGAACTTGTCCGCCAGCTTCGCGATCCGGGGCAGGTGCTCGGTGATGTGAACCCCGACGGTGTTCGTCTTGATCGGTTTGAACGGGCCGCGAACCTCCGCGGGGGCGTCGGGCTTGAGGTCGAACGTGTCGAGGTGGCTGGGACCGCCGTTAGCCCAGAACAGGATAACGGAGAAGTCGCTGCCCGCGGCCGACTCGGTGGCGAACAGTTGCGCCAGGTTCGGCCCGGTGCCGCTGACGAGTGCCCCGAGGCTGAGACCACCTAGTTTCAGCCAGGTGCGGCGGTCGAGCGGACGGCTAGTGGACATGCGGGCGTTCCTCAGCCGGTACGACGGAGAGACTTACCGATCAGTGTGTGCCCGCAACCGATCGCGGTCAACGACATTCCAAGAGTGGGACTCGGCCACCTGCTATCATGGTTGGTGTCATGCAAACAACGTTACCTTACCCACTGCTCGACGTGCCCGCGGAAGCATCGCACCGCGTCGCACTGTTGCGCGACGTGCCGCCGGGCGAGTTGCTGATCCACGAGATTTACCTGAGCGTGCAAGGCGAATCCACTTTCGCAGGATTGCCGTGTGTGTTCGTGAGAACCTCCGTATGCGACTCACGGTGTCGTTGGTGCGACACCCCGCACGCGTTCAACCAAGGCACGCGGATGACGCGCGCTGACGTGTTGGCAAAGGCACTCAGTTTCGGGTGTCCGCTCGTGGAGATCACCGGTGGCGAACCGTTATTGCAAGCCGATGTGTTCGCGCTGATGACCGAGTTGTGCGACGCGGGAAAGACGGTGCTGCTCGAAACGAGTGGCGCGCACGACGTGACAGTGGTCGATTCGCGTGTTCACGTCATCATGGATCTGAAGTGCCCCGACAGCGGCGAAAGCCACCGCAACCGGTGGGCGAACCTCGACGCGTTGAAGCCGAGTGATCAAATTAAGTTCGTGATTGCGTCGCGCGCGGACTGGGACTGGACCGCGAGCGTGGTCCGCAAGCAACGTCTCGATAGTCGCTTCACGTGTTTAGTGAGTTGCGTGTTCTCCAGCGTTCGCCCGGTGGAACTGGTCGGGTGGTTGCTCGAATCCGGTCTGCACCGTGTGCGGATGCAGTTGCAGATGCACAAGTACATCTGGGAACCAACCACGCGCGGCGTCTGATCTCGCGAAAATCCCCGCTCGCCACAAACGACATCGCGGTAAATTCGTTCCAGCAACTGACGCTGCCGCACGACCCATGATTAGGGAGCGCCTGATGTCATCGGTTCCAAAACCCGCCCCGGTTCCAACCGCGCGCGCGGGGTTCCTCAAGATCATCGACTGGCGCACGGTCGCCGCGATCGGGCTGCCGCTCTGGGCGTTCCTCACGGGCGTCGTCGTGACGCGTCCCGCCGCACCGACGGTCTCACTGTTCGCAAGTCTCGAACTCGTCCCCCCCGATCTTCCGCCTCCTGGTTCCTTGCCCGATGAACCGATCCCAATGCCGCGCGAGATCGTGATTCGCACTCAGATTGTCGCGGTGCCGATTGCGGTTCCGGTCGTAACGCCAGGCGAACCGGTCGTTGTCGCCGCGCCCGCGGTGCCGGACTTCAAACTGCCCGCGAGCGAACTGATGCCCGCCGAGCGGTGCCAGACGTTCAACACTAAGGTGAAGTTCCACGCCGGTATGCCCGAAGCGGCCGAAGAAGCAAAGACCTCCAAGAAGTTGCTGCTCGTGCTGCACATCTCCGGGCACTTCGACGACCCGGGCTTCACGTGAAACAACGCTCAAGCTCTCCGTGTGGGAGCCTTGTCCGATGACGCGGTTGGGAAGTTCCTCGGCGACAACTTTGAATCGACGTACCAGAAGGTCGGCACGTTCCGCGTGGTGAGCGGGGTGAAGGTCGGCGGGAACGTCGTGGCGTACTTCTGCCTGAGCGACGGCACCGTGATTCACGCGGTCGCGGGTCCGCTCGGCGCGCAAGCGTTCCTGCGCGAGGCGCGCTGGGCGGTCGATCTGCGGAAGCTCGCGGCGAGCGAAGCCGGCGGCGACGCGGCGAAGTACCGCGCGGCGCTTCGCAAAGGTCACCTGGAACGGCTCGCGTCGGAATCGAGTTTGACGCTGCCACCGAAGACGCTGCCGGCGATTCTGAACGGTCCGCCGCCGGTGCCGACGAACAACCAACTCCGCACCAACGCGGGTCGCGGACTCGGCAACCAGGGTCAGGTTCACGCGCTGCTCGCGTACTACCCGCTGCCGAAGTTGTCGCAACTCTTCACGATCGTGTTCGAGGACGTGCTGAAGGAGAAGGTGTCCACGCTCCCGGTCAACACGAAGTGACAAAGGCGAGCGGGGGCGTAAGCCCTGTTAAACGCATTCGCTACACTAAGCGAACACGTTTAACAGGGCTTACGCCCCCGCTCGCCTTTTGGAGGCACCCAATGCCCGCGACCGCGACGCTGACCCTTGCCGAGCGTTATTCCGCCGCGTTCCCAGGATCGAAGCAGCGGTTCGAGCACGCGAAAGGCGTGTTCCCCACCGGCGTCACGCACGACGCCCGCATGATGGACCCGTTCCCGGTTTACATTTCTCACGCACTCGGCGCGCACAAGTGGGACGTGGACGGCCACAAACTCACCGACTACTTCGTCGGGCACGGTTCGCACCTGCTCGGCCACTGCCCGGATGATGTGGTTAAAGCGGTTCAGGAACAGATGGCGCGGGGCACGCACCACGGCGCGTGTCATGATGCGGAAATCGAGTGGGGCGAGTTGGTGCGCAAGTTGATCCCGAGCGCGGAACGCGTGCGGTTCACCGGCAGTGGCACGGAAGCCACCATGATGGCGCTGCGGTTGTCGCGGCTCTACACCGGGCGCGGGAAGTTCCTCAAGTTCCACGGTCACTTCCACGGCTGGCACGACTACGTCACCGTATCGGCGGATTACCCGTACGATGCACCGGGAACACCCGGCGTTCCCGACGACGTGGCACGTCACTGCGTCGCAGTGCCGCCAAACGACCTCAACCGCGTCGAGGACGCGCTGAAAGCCGACCCGCAAATCGGCGCTGTTATCCTCGAACCGACCGGCGGGCACTGGGGCGCGGTCCCGATTCGCGGGGCGTTCTTGCAGGGGCTGCGCGAAGTGTGCACGCGCCATAACCGGCTGCTTATCTTCGACGAGGTGATTACAGGTTTTCGCGTATCGCCGGGCGGCGCACAAGCGTTCTACGGCGTCACGCCGGACCTCACGGCGCTTGCGAAGATTCTCGCGGGCGGGTTGCCCGGAGGTTGTGTCGCGGGTCGCGCCGACGTACTCGCGTTCATCGAGCCGCGACCCGGTAAGCCGAAGATGAAGCATCCGGGCACCTACAACGCGAACCCGCTTTCGGCCGCAGCCGGCATCGCGGCCCTGAAGCGCGTCGCGACCGGTGAGCCGTGCGATAAGGCGAACGCCGCCGCGACTCGCCTCCGCAACAAACTGAACGAATTGTTCGAGGCGCGTGAGTGGCCGTGGGTGGCTTACGGCGACTTCAGCATGGTCCGCGTGGTGCCGAATTATCACGGCGCGCGCCCGAGCACAACGAGCGGCGTCAACAACGGGTTCGTCCCGTTCGACGGCGACGTGAACAAGCTCGACGGCCCGAAGAACATGAAGCAGTATTCCTCGTTACGCCAAGCGATGCTGCTCAACGGTGTCGATTGGTGGGGCTTCGCGGGGATGACGAGTCGCGATCACACGGACGCGGTGATCGACCACACGCTGACCGCGTTCGAGGCGAGCATCGAATCGCTGACCGCTGAAGGACTGGGGTAGGTTCTTCGTTTGCTTCGCGCGAAGGATGTGCGAAAGTTTGACTTCCGCTCTCGCTTTTTCCCGCGCCCTCGCGCACCATGGTCAGTGCTGCCCTACCACGCTAAACACCCAAGAAACCCACACTGCCACATGACGCCGTCAAGCCGTCGCGCCTTCCTGCGTGCCTCTGCTGGCGGGTTGCTCTCCGCGTTCGTCGCGGGACACAACTCGCGATCACAGGACGCCCCCGCCGAAGTCGCGCCCTCGCCACGCCCGGTGATCAGCCCGACCCCGACCAACCTCACCCCGCAAGACACTCTGTTCCTCACATGGCAACGCGACCCGACCACGACCATCACCGCGCAGTGGGTCGGGCCGGTCAAGGACGCCACCACGGTTCGTGTCGTGCCGCGCGATGGCGACGAGTGGAAGACCGGCACGGTCGAAACGAAGCCGTTCGGCAACACGGACTTGAAGGTCCACCGCTTTGAGTTCACCGGTCTCACGCCGGGAACCGAGTACCTGCTTCAGATCGGGAAGGGTGGGCAATCGCACCGGTTCCGCACGATGCCCGCGAAGGCCACCGACACGTTCCAGTGGGTATCCGGTGGCGACTGTGGCACCGGGCCGCACGCGATCGGTACGAACATCATCGCGGCAAAACAAGAACCGTACTTCGCGCTCATCGGTGGCGACCTCGGTTACGACAACGGTTCCTCCGCGAAGACCGCGATCCAGTTCCTCCAAAACTACACGAAGCACATGATCGACCCGAAGGGTCGGCTCATTCCGATGGTGACGTGCATCGGCAACCACGAGGTGCGAGGCGGCTACAGCACCAAACGCGAGGACGCGACGTACTACTTGCCATTGTTCGACGGGCTGTACAAGGAAACCACTTACGGCACTCTCGACTTCGGCGACTACCTGAGCCTGGTGCTGCTGGACACGGGGCACTGTGCGAAGATCGGCGGCGACCAAACGGACTGGCTCGATTCGGCGCTGGCGGAGCGCCAGGACCGACCACACCTGCTCGTGGCGAACCACGTCCCGGCGTACCCGTCGTACCGTGCCCCGGAGGGTGTAAAGGACAAGTTCGGGACGGGCGAGGCGAACCGTTTACACTGGTGCCCGCTGTTCGAGAAGTACAACGTGGACGCGGTGCTGGAACACCACGACCACACGTTCAAGCGGACCCACCCGCTGAAGGGCGGGTTGGTGGACAAGTACGGCGTTCCGTACTTGGGCGACGGCTCGTGGGGCCTGCTTCGCACACCAAACACGCCGGAGAAGCGGCCGTACCTGGCAACGGTGGGCAAGGCGTACCACATGACGGTTCACCGGCTCGAGGGGGAACAGCGGTATCACGTCGCGCTGGAAGAGAGCGGCCGTGTGGCGGATGTGTACGGCACCCGTGGCAAACGCCCCGCAAAGAGGGGGTGAGGCGAGTTGCGTACAGAACAAGCCGCGACCGGTGGGGATCGCGCCACGCACCTAAAGCAAAGGTGCTTTGCGCGATCCCCACCGGTCGCGGCTCGATTCCGTTCCGCGAGACGTTTCGCCACATCACTTCGCTGCTACACTACCAGTATGAACACCCTCACCCCTCCCGCCCCGACCGCGGCTCCGGGCTTCTCACACGTGGCACTCGTCGCGCGGATGAAGGCCGTTGTCGGGAACGACAACGTGCTCACCGCCGCCGCGGACATGGCCGCGTACGAGTGCGATGGGTTCACCATCGCGAAGACTAAACCAAACGTCGTTGTGTTCCCTACGAGCACGGAACACATCGTCGGCATCGTGAAAGCGTGCAACGAACTCGGCGTGTCGTTCCTCGCTCGCGGAGCCGGGACAAGCCTCGCGGGCGGGTGTGTCCTCGTCGGCGGCGGCGTCATGATTGCGCTCGCACGCATGAAACGCATCCTCGAAGTGAATGTGCGAGACCGGTACGCGGTCGTTGAACCGGGCGTCGTGAACGTGTGGCTCACCAACGCACTCAAGCCACACGGCCTTCACTACGCGCCAGACCCGTCGAGCCAGGGCGCCTGCACCATCGGCGGGAACGTCGCGACCAACTCCGGCGGGCCGCACACGCTGAAGTATGGCGTCACCGTTAATCACATTCTCGGTGTCGAACTCGTGCTGCCTGATGGCCGCGTTGTGATCTGTGGCGGACCCACCGAAGACACGCCGGGCTACGACCTTACCGGCGCGATTGTTGGAAGCGAAGGCACGTTCGGTGTCGTTTCCAAAGTGTGGGTACGCTTGACCAAGAACCCGGAAGCGTACCGCACGCTGCTCGGCGTGTTCGAGACCATCGACGACGCCACTAACACCATCAGCGACATCATCGGTGCCGGCATCGTTCCAGCAGCGCTCGAACTGCTCGACAAAACGATGCTTTCGGCAGTCGAAGCCGCGTTCAAGTTCGGCTTCCCGCTCGACGCCGAGGCGGTCGTCATCATGGAGGTCGATGGACTCGCGGCCGGGCTTCAGGAAGAAGCGGATCGCATCGAAGGCATCGCGAAGAAGAACAACGCACGCGAAGTAAGGAAGGCGAACACCGAAGCCGAACGCATGGCATTGTGGAAGGCGCGAAAGCAAGCGTTCGGCACCATCGGCCGGTTAGGGTATCCCAGTTACTGCACACAAGACGGCGTCGTGCCTCGCACGAAGCTCCCGGAGATCATGCGCCACATCCAAGCCACCGCGAAGAAATACAAACTCGGCATCTGCAACGTGTTTCACGCGGGCGACGGCAACGTTCACCCGATCCTGATGTTCGACGAGCGCGACCCGCTGCAAGTGAAAGCGGTGATGGACGCGAGCCACGAGATCCTGTCGGAGTGCATCAACCTCGGCGGCAGCGTCACGGGCGAGCACGGGATCGGTGTCGAGAAGATCGACTTCATGCCGCTCATGTTCACGCCCGACGACCTGCACTACATGGTAAGGTTGCGCACCGCTTTCAACCCGGACAGCCGGTGTAGTCCGGGGAAGATGCTGCCGACCGCCGGCGGGTGTTCCGAGCCATCGAGCTTCGTCGGGCAAACCAAGCCCGGGCGCCGCGCTGCGGTGTGACGGCACAGCGCCAACTTTCGGGAGCGCGGTTGATGCTCGGTTTCGAGATCGTACTTACCGTCGTGGGGGTGCTGGCGCTGTGTCGCGGCCGGTTGGCCGTCACCAGAACGCGCGTCGTTGTCGGGACACCTGCGCGCGTGCTCGGGTTGGTGGCATTGACCCCGCTACCGCTCGCGGCGACGGCCGGTCTTCTGTTAGCGATGTCCGAGAACCCGGCCGAACCGCGGTCACTTGCGCAGGTCGTGTGGATCCTCAACGGGATCGAACTGGGCATTTGCCTGTGTGTCGCGGTGGTCGTGTTTGGCGCTGGGGCGGTGGTCGCGGTCCGCCCGGTGGAAAACGCTCGCGACGACGCCCGCTGAAACCGAGAACCGCGAAAGCCTCGACCGAGAAACACTGACCCCGCGACCGCGCGCCGCGCGGTTCATACAACACCACGGTCGTTCTCCCCGACCGAGACACTCCGCAACCGTGGCCAACTCCATCACCATCGACTCATCTGCTCCACTACCCGTGGAGCTGCCCGCGAACGTCGCGGACCTGTGCGCGCTCGTGTCGCAGACTCGCGCCGCGAAGCATGGGCTGTACCCCGTCGGCGGGCGGACAACGCTCGACATCGGACTTCCGCCGAGCAAGCCGGGCGTCGCGTGCGACACGACGGCAATTGCAGGGGTGATCGACTACCCGGCGCGCGACATGACCATCACCGTGCGCGCTGGCACGACGGTGGCCGCGGTACAGGCGGAACTCGCGAAGGAAGGGCAGTGGCTTCCGGTGGACGTGGCTTCACCTGAAAAGGCCACGCTGGGCGGCGCGGTGGCGATCAACGCGAGCGGCCCGCGACGACTGGGTTACGGCACGCTCCGCGACTACGTGATCGGCATTTCGTTCGTAACTGACGACGGCGTGGAAGTGAAGGCCGGCGGGCGAGTGGTAAAGAACGTGGCCGGCTACGACCTGATGAAGTTGCAAATCGGCGCGCTGGGCACGCTCGGCGTGGTGACGCAACTCACGCTGAAGGTTAAGCCGAAGCCGGAAGCCGCAGGGTCAGTGGTATTCGGTTGCGACTCCGCTTCGCTCGGCGCGGTGCTCGATATCGTTGCGTCTTCGAAAACGCGCCCGGTCGCGGTTGAGTTGTTGAATCAGACTGCTTGGCGCGTTGGTGAAGCGGCAGACGGCAGACGCCGCCCACTTGCCTCCGAACAGGAATGGACCGTCTTCGTTGGCTTCGAGGAGAAGTTCGCAGCGGTGCGGTGGCAGGTTTCCACCCTTCTCGACGAACTAAAGTCCGCTCCCGTGCGCGACGCGGCCGAATTCCCTGACACAGCATTCTGCGCGGCGCTGACCGCGTTACAACTGCGGCCCGAATCGCGGTGTATCGGGAAGGTGTGCGTGCTTCCGAGCAAGTTGGCCGAGACCGTTACGAATCTACCCGCGAATACGATCCTCCACGCGCACGCTCTGAGCGGCGTGATCTGGTCGCACGGCGAGACACTCCCTGAAGGCGCGACGGTTCGTCGCGGCGCCGGCGCGTCGCAGCCGCCAGCGTGGGAACTGATGCGGCACGTCAAGAAGACGCTCGACACTGATAACGTGTTCAACCCCGGCCGGATGTTCGCCGACTAATTCGGACCCTCCGGGTCCGACGCTAACCACACAACCAAGCCACATTCGATATGTCCGCTACCGCCACGCCGACGAAAACAGCACTGCCCGTTGTTCCGCACGCCGAAAGCGCGTGCCCGACTTCGCACGGGCCAAAAGTCGATTACGAACTCGTACTCGACTGCGTACACTGCGGTCTCTGCACCGCGAGTTGCCCAACCTACGTCGAAACGTCCAACGAGGCCGACTCGCCACGCGGACGCATCTACCTGATGCGGAGCGTGATCGATGGCACGCTCGAACTCGACAACGACGTGAAGCAGCACCTCGACCTGTGCCTCAACTGTCGCGCGTGCGAAACCGCGTGCCCGTCGGGCGTGCAGTATGGACGCATCCTCGAACCGTTCCGCGAGTTCATGAACGAACTCGAACCCGGGCGGCAGATCCAATCGCTCAACGCGCTTCAGAAGTTTCTGCTGTTCCACGTGTTTCCCTACAGATGGCGCAATCGCGTTTCGCTCGCCCCAGCCCGGCTCATGCAGTGGACCGGCCTCGACTGGTTGACCGAGAAAAGCGGCATCATGGGATTGATGCCGGAATCACTCCGCAGCATGAAGCAGATGCTCCCGAAGTTGAAGCCGCATTACGGGCAGTTACCGGAAGTACTGGAACCCGAAGGCAAGCCGCGAGCACGCGTCGCGCTATTCCTGGGATGCGTGGCGGATTCGCTCTATCCCGAAACGAATTACGCGACCGCGAAGGTGCTTCAGGCGAACGGCTGCGAGGTGTGGATTCCGCGGAGTCAGGGGTGTTGCGGCGCACTGCACTACCACTCGGCGGAAGAAGCTCCTGCACGCGACTTCGCGGCGGCGAACTGCGAAGCGTTCGGCGCGACCGATGCGGAGCGTTTCAAGTCGCTCGACGCGATCATCACGAACGCGGCCGGTTGCGGCTATCAACTGAAAGACTACGCGCACATGATGCACAACACGCCGCACGCGGAGGTCGCGGCGCGGTTCCAGAGCAAGGTGCGGGACATCAGCGAGTTCCTGATGGAACTCGGCCCGGTGAAGCCCAACCACCCGCTGAACATCAAGGCGACGTACCACGACGCCTGCCACCTCAGGCACGCGCAACAGATCTTCAAACAACCGCGTCAGTTGCTCGAAATGATCCCGGGCCTGGAACTGATCCCGCTCCCCGAAAGTGAACTCTGTTGCGGCGCGGCCGGCAGCTACAACCTGACGCAACCTGAAATGGCAGACCGCTTGGGGAAACGAAAGACGACGAACATCGCGGCGACCGGTGCGAAGGCGCTTTTCACAGGCAACGTCGGCTGCCTAATGCAGATCACGCGGCACCTGAAGGCCCTCGAACCCGATGTGTGGTGCGCTCACCCAGTGGATGCGCTGTGGGCGAGTTACAGCGGTGAGATGCCGAAGGAGATCGGGGGCTGATGTGCGGCCCGTGAGAACGCTTTTAAGGAAATGTGTAGCCCGCAACGAGCCGCGACAGCGAGGGAGTGGTTTAGGCTGCTTGTCCCCTGGCAGTCGCGGCTCATTGGCAGAAGTACCGCGTGCCCATGCTCTTTCTCTGTGTGACGCAACGACACATCGCGCCTCCTCGTTTACCAGCGGGTCGTAATCTTCTTCGACTGAGTCCAGAACTCGATCGAACTCTTACCGGTGATGTCGCAGACGCCAAACCGCGAGTCGTTCCACCCACCGAACCCGAACGGCTCCAGCGGCACCGGCACCCCGACATTCACGCCGATCATGCCGGCACTCGCACGCCGCGCGATCATTCGCGCCTGTGCGCCGTTGGTGGTGTAAACGGCCGCGGCGTTGCCGTAGGGCGAAGCGTTTTCGATGGCGATCGCCTCGTCCACGTCACGCGCACGGATGATCGCCAGCACCGGGCCGAAGACTTCTTCCTGTGCGATCCGCATGTCGGGACGCACGTGGTCGATGACCGTGGCACCGATGTAGAACCCGCCCTCGCGACCGGGAACAACCGCCCCTCGACCATCCACCAGCACCCGCGCACCGGCGGCTTCGGCCTCCGCGATGAAGCCCTCAATTCGCGCTTTCGATGCAGCCGAGATCACCGGGCCGAGGGTCTTCCCGAGAACCATCTTTCGGGCTTCGTCGCAAACTTGCTGAATGATCGGGTCCACCGCTCCGACCGCGAGCATCGACGCCGCGGCCATGCACCGCTGCCCGGCGCAACCAGCCATCGACGCGACGACGTTCGCGGCGGTCGGGCCGACTTGCGCGTCGGGTAGCACGATCAGGTGGTTCTTCGCGCCGCCGAGCGCGAGTACGCGTTTGAGGCGACTCGTCGCGCGGACGTAGACGCTCTTGGCGACCGCCGTCGAACCGACGAACGTGATTGCCTTCACTTCAGCGTGATCGCAGAGAGATTCGACCACCGTTTTCTGCCCGTGAACGACGTTGAACACGCCCGCCGGCAACCCGGCTTTGGCAAGCAACTCCGCGGTGCGGTTCGTTGTGAGCGGCACTTTTTCCGACGGCTTGAATACCATCGTGTTGCCAAGCGTGAGCGCGATTGGAATGGTCCAGTGCGGTACCATCGCCGGGAAGTTAAATGGCGTGATGGACGCAACCACCCCCAGCGGCGCGCGCTCGACGCGGCACTCGACGCCCTTGCTCACTTCCAGCACCTCTCCGCACGCCAGTTGCGGCAGCGAACATGCGAACTCGGTAACTTCAATCGCGCGAACGATCTCCGCACGGGCTTCATCGAGTGTCTTGCCGTTCTCTTCGTGAATCAGTCCAGCGATTTCGTCGATGTGTTTGCGGAGCAGTTCGCGGTAAGCGTAGGCGACCTGTGACCGCTGTCTGAGCGTCTCGGCCGACCACGCGGGAAACGCCGCCGACGCACTGCGAACAGCCGCATCGACATCTGCTGTCGAGGAGAGCGGCACACGCGAAAGGTGCGTGCCGTCGAGCGGCGAAATCACCTCGGCGTGTTCGCCGCGGCACTCGCTCGCACGACCACCGACGAAGTTCTGAATCGCGGGGTATTTCATGGCTGTCTCGGAAGGCCTTCCAGCAGAAGATAAGTTAACCACAGAGTCACAAGGGTACAGAGAAGATAAAGGTAGGAGTTACGCAGTTGGTTCGGTTCCTGGGTTTCAACCCCTGGAACCGAGAAGTCGAACACCAACTGCGTAACTCTAGACCAGCCGAGATAAACCGCTTGAACGCCAAGACGATTGGGGTAACGCACTTTTGCGACCCGCACCAACACTTGCAAATCCTGGCGCACGCCGAACGCGCAATAGCCTCTCGGCGAACCAGTGGGCGGTGACACTGGGCAGAGAATCTGCTAGTGTACTTGCACACGTCGCCCTGTGTCTGCGTCTCGAGATTGCCGCCTATGGCCGGCCCGTCAACTCCCACTACGCCCCCAGCGGTGCCGGAATTGCCCGTGATTCTGGTGACCGACGATTCGCTCCTCGAACAGCGATACGTCGGTCGGATCCTCGATCAGCACGGCGGCTGGAAGATCGTGTACGCTCGCAACGGCGAGGAGGCGTTCGCAGCCGTCACCCAGTCGCAACCGGCACTGCTCCTCACCGACATGAACATGCCGCGGATGGACGGGCTAACCCTCGTCGAGAAAGTCCGCGAACGATTCCCGCGCGTCCCCGTCGTACTGATGACGGGGAGTGGGAGCGAACGGATTGCCGTTGCCGCACTCAAGGCCGGGGCTGCCGACTACGTTCCCAAACAGGCACTCACCAACGACCTCATTCCGGTTCTCGAACGTGTCCTCTCCGTCGGACAAGCCGCCCACCGGCGGTATCAGGTACTCAAAGGGATGACTCGGCGTAGTTCGCGGTACATTCTCGAAAGCGACCCGGGTTTGGTGCCGCCGCTGGTCGCGCAGTTCCGCGAAGACCTCATCGAGATGGGTCTGTGTGACCTGACCGGCGCGACGCGGGCCGGGATCGCGCTCGAAGAGGCGCTGCTCAACGCCATGTACCACGGCAACCTCGAAGTCAGTTCCGAGTTGCGCGAAGGAGGCGACGGGGCGTTCCACAAGTTGGCCCGCGAGCGCCGGTCCCTCGAACCCTACGGCGCGCGCCGTGTGCGAGTCACGGCGCGGCTCACCCCCTCGCAGGGAACGTTCGTCATCGTGGATCAAGGACCGGGGTTCGACGTGAGCAAGCTCCCGGACCCGACCGACGACGATTTCCTCGAACGCGCCAGCGGGCGCGGCATCCTGCTGATGCGCGCCTTCATGGACGAAGTGCGGTACAACTCGACCGGCAACCGCTGCACCATGATCAAGCGCCGTGACCGCTCTTCCGCCGACGAATGACCGTGTCGAACTCTGGCGCGGTACAATGCCACCGGTCTCCACTTCTCCCGGAGCGATGGCATGTCAACCTCTCCCGACCGCCGAACGTTTATCCAGTCTTCCGCCGCGTTCGGCGCGGGTCTCGCGTTCCTCTCTGATCTCCCGTCGGTGAGCGCCGCGGACACCAAACTCGACAAAGACCTGGTCAGCCTAGCTCCCGACATCGAACCGCTCGTGCGGCTCATCGAAGACACCGAGCGCAGCAAGTTGCTCGAAGAGATCGGAAGCCGCATCAAGAAGGGACTTTCGTATCGCGAAGTGCTGGCGGGTCTGCTGCTTGCCGGCGTGCGGAACGTGCAACCGCGGCCGAGCGTCGGGTTCAAGTTCCACGCGGTGTTGGTCGTGAACTCGGCGCACCAGGCCGCGCTCGCGGGTCCAGATAACGAGCGCTGGCTTCCCATCTTCTGGGCACTCGACGGCTTCAAAGGCGCACAGGCGACAAACCTGAAGGAAAGCGGCTGGCGGATGAAACCGGCGAACGAGTCGAAGGTTCCGACCGCGCAGAAAGCGCGCCTCGCCTTCACGACCGCAATGGACAACTGGGACGTCGAAGCCGCGGACGCGGCCGTGTCCGGAGCGGCGCGTTCCCTGACGGCGGGCGAGTTGTTCGACCTGTTCGCGAAGTACGGGAGCCGCGACTTCCGCGACATCGGCCACAAAATCATCTACGTGTGCAACGCGTTCCGAACGCTGGAGGTGATCGGCTGGCACCACGCGGAACCGGTGTTGCGATCGCTGGCGTTCGCGCTGCTCAAGCACGACGGCAAGAACCCCGCGAAGGAAGACCTCGAACCGGACCGGACCGGTCGTAAGAACGCGGAGCGCGTGCGGAACCCCAAACAGCCGCGCGGGGTCGCCGATGGGCCGGCACCCAAACTGACGGCCGAATTGATCAAGTTGCTCCGCACCGCGACAGCCGATCAGATGGGCGAAGCTGTCGCCCATCACATGGACTTCGGCGTGTCGCCGCGATTCATGTGGGACGGGTTGTTCCTCGGTGCCGGTGAGTTGCTGATGCGGCAACCGGGCATCGTCGGGTTGCACACGCTCACCACGCTGAACGCGCTGCACTACGCGGCGCGCACGACCGGCGACGCCGACTTGCGCAAGCTGCTCCTGTTGCAAGCGGCGTCGTTCCTGCCGATGTTCCGCGACGCGATGAAGGCTCGCGGCAAAGTCGGCGACGCGAAGATCGACGAACTCAACGGGCGGATCGAGGCGAAAAAATTTAGTGTGGGTGACGTGTACGCAGAACTGTCGCGCGACAAGGAGACTGCGGCGCGGACCGCGCTCACGGTGTTGAAGGCGGACCCGAAGAAAGCGAAGGACTTTATCGACGAGGGCCGCCGACTCATCTTCATGAAGGGCACCGACGCGCACGACTACAAGTTCAGCACGTCGGTGATGGAGGACGCGGGTTTCGTCTCACCGGAGTGGCGGGACCACTTCCTGGCCGCGAGCGTGTTCTGGCTGAGGGGGAGCGACGCGCCGGATTCGGCACTCGTGAAGCGCACTCGCGCGGCGCTCGCGTGAGGCGAGTGCGACCACCCCACCCACCACATCAGGACACCAGCCCGCAACACCAGCAAGGGTCTTGCTTGACCCCTTACTGGCGTTGCGGGCTGGTGTCGTGATGTGGTGTCACATTACAATTACTCGTCTTCTTCGCGCAACTTTGCGAGCACGTTAAGGTCTTCGAGCGTGGTCGCGTCGCCGGTGGACTGGCGCCCGGCCGCGATGTCGCGCAGGAACCGCCGCATGATTTTCCCGCTGCGCGTCTTCGGCAGCGTGTCCGTAAAGCGGATTTCGTCCGGCCGCGCCAGCGCACCGATGTCCTTCACTACGTGCGATTTCAACTCGGACTTCAGTTCGTCGGTTGGGGTCACACCTTGCTTCAATGTGACGAAGCAGACGATCCCTTCGCCCTTCAGGTCATCCGGTTTCCCGACCACGGCGGCCTCCGCGACTTTCGGGTGGTGAACCAGCGCGCTCTCCACTTCCATCGTGCTGAGCCGGTGACCGCTCACGTTCAGCACGTCGTCCACGCGACCCATGACCCAGATGTAGCCGTCCGCGTCCTGGCGCGCGCCGTCCGCGGTGAAGTAAATGCCGGGGTAGTTGCTCCAGTAGGTCGCCTTGTAGCGATCGTCATCGCCGTAGATGGTTCGCATCATGCTCGGCCACGGGCGTTTCACGACGAGGAATCCGCCCGAACCCGCAGGCACCGGGTTGCCCTGCTTATCGACGACTTCCGCCGCGATGCCCGGGAGCGGCTTGGTCGCGCTGCCGGGTTTGGTGGGCACCGCGCCTGGCAGCGGTGAAATCATGATCGCGCCGGTTTCGGTCTGCCACCACGTATCGACGATCGGGCAGCGCCCACCGCCGATGACTGACTGGTACCACATCCACGCTTCCGGGTTGATCGGTTCACCGACGCTCCCGAGCAACCGCAGCGAAGAGAGATCGTGGCCCTTCGGGTGTTGATCGCCCCACTTGATGAATGCGCGAATCGCGGTCGGCGCGGTGTAGAAGATCGTGACCTTGTACTTCGCGATGATCTCCCAGAACCGGTCTTCGCGCGGTTGATTAGGAGCACCCTCGTACATGACAACGGTGCTGCCGTTGCAGAGCGGGCCGTACACGATGTAACTGTGCCCGGTCACCCAACCCACGTCCGCGGTACACCAGTAAACGTCGTCTTCCTTGATGTCGAAGACCCACTTGTGCGTGAGTGAAGTACCGAGCAGGTAGCCGCCGGTGGTGTGCAGCACGCCCTTGGGCTTCCCGGTGCTGCCCGATGTGTAGAGGATGAACAGCGGGTGTTCGCTGTCGAGTTGTTCCGCGGGGCAATCGGGGCTGGCGTTCGCCATCAGGTCGTGCCACCAGACGTCGCGCCCGGCCTTCATGTCCACCGCGTTGTTGCAGCGGTTGAACACCACGCACTTCTCGACGGTCGGTGATTTCTCCAGTGCCGCATCCACGTTCGCCTTGAGCGGCACGACTTTGCCGCGGCGCCAACTGCCGTCGGCGGTGATGACCAACTTCGATGCGGCGTCGTTGTTACGATCGGCGACCGCTTCCGCGGAGAACCCACCGAACACAACCGAGTGCATCGCGCCGATCCGGGCGCACGCGAGCATCGCGATTGCCGCTTCCGGTATCATCGGCATGTAGATCGTGACGCGATCGCCCTGAACCACGCCGAGCGACTTGAGCGCGTTCGCGAACTTGCACACTTCGCGATGGAGTTGCTGGTAGGTGAGCGTACGCGAATCGCCAGGTTCACCTTCCCACACGAGCGCGGCCTTGTTGCCGCGTGTCGCGAGGTGCCGGTCGAGGCAGTTATCGCTCGCGTTGATCTTCCCGCCGACGAACCATTTCGCGTGCGGCGAGTTGCTCCAATCGAGCACCTTATCCCACGGCTTGAACCAGTGGAGCGATTTCGCTTGCTCCGCCCAGAAGCCATCCGGGTCGCGTGCGGCCCACTCCGCGAGCCTGTCGCGCTCGGCGGCGCTCACGTTCGCCTGTGCGACGAACTCCGCCGACGGCGGGAACTGCCGCGTTTCCTTCAGGACACTGGTAATGTTCTTTTCTGGAGAGGACATATTCGTTTCTCGTGGGGTGGACACCGCCCACTGGGACACGCTTGCGGTGGGCGGTGCCCACCCTACAACGACCATAGCGAGTAGGCTCAGATTAGGCCGGAACGGACCGAACCGCAACGGAGGAGGCATGGCAGATACCTTTACGATCGCCGCGGTGCAGATGAAGATCAGCCCAGACCGCGATACGAACCTCGCGAAAGCGGAGGCCGCTATAGCCGAGGCCGCGAAACAAGGGGCGCAGGTGGTGTGCCTGCCGGAGTTGTTTACCGGCTACTACTTCTGCCAGAAGGAAGACATCGCGCTATTCGACTTGGCGGAACCGATCCCCGGTCCGAGCGAGGAACGCCTCAGCGCCGCCGCGAAGAACAACAAGGTTGTGGTAGTCGGGTCGTTGTTCGAGCGCCGGATGGCGGGCGTGTACCACAACACCGCGACCGTTCATGACGCCGGCGGGAACCTGCTCGGGTTGTACCGCAAGATGCACATCCCGGACGACCCGCTGTTCCTCGAGAAGTTCTACTTCACGCCCGGCGATCTCGGCTTCAAGGCCTTCACCACCCCGGCGGCGAAGGTCGGCACGTTGGTGTGCTGGGACCAGTGGTATCCCGAAGCGGCGCGGCTCACGGCGCTACAAGGCGCGGAGGTGATCTTCTACCCGACCGCGATCGGCTGGCACCCGCGCGAGAAGGAAGAGTACGGCGAAGGGCAGCATTCCGCATGGGAAACGAGCATGCGTGGGCACGCCATCGCGAACGGCACCTACGTCTGCGCCGTGAATCGCGTCGGGCACGAAGTCATCGTGGGCGAGGGGCTAGAGTTCTGGGGTCAGTCGTTTGTCTGCGACCCATTCGGGCGCGTCCTGAAACGCGGGAGTACCGACAGGGAAGAGGTTCTCGTCGTGGAGTGCAGTCGCAAGCTCATGGAGGACGTGCGTCGCAACTGGCCGTTCTTCCGAGACCGGCGCATCGATGCTTATGGAGGCATCACCAAAAGGGTTGCTGATTGAGTCGCAGTTCACCCAATCGGTTGCAATCGATTGGCTTGTCGCTCAAGCCAATCGTTTGAGCGCGTACGGCGCGGCATCAATGTGCGTCGCTGCTGCACCCAACATCTCGCTGACCAACTTCCCAGTCGCGGGCGCCATCGAGAGGCCGAGCATGTTGTGTCCAGCGGCAATCAGCACGTTGCTCGCAGCCGGCGCGCGGTCGATCACGGGTAACCCGTCGAACGTCATCGGGCGCCAGCCCCACCACTCTTCCTGCACCGGTTCAGCCAGCGGGTCGCGGAGGTACAACTTCGCGGCATCCGTGAGCAGCGACAGTCGCGACCGGTTCAGTGTGTCGTCGTAACCCGCGAACTCCATCGTGGAACCCAAACGGTAGCCGCTCGCGAACGGTGTGACCGCGACGCGGTGTTCCTCGAAGATGAGTGGGTACTCCGGGCAGATCGCGGGTCGCGGCATCGTGACCGAGTAGCCCTTCCCGGGCTGAATCGGCACGCGGCACCCAAGTTCGGCGTTCAACTGCGGCGTCCACGCGCCGGTCGCAATCACGAATTGGTCGGCTCCTACCTCACCAGAGCTTGTTTTCAGTGCGGTCGCGAGGCCGTTGGTACTCGCGAAGCCGCGAGCGGCACAGTTGTCGCGAATCTCGACGCCGCGCGCGAGCAACACACGCTTCAACTCACCCATCAGCCGGTCCGGGCGAAGGTGCGCGTCGGACTCGTACAGATAGCCACCGGCCATACCGGGCTTCAGTGCCGGTTCGAGCGCGGCGAGTGCGCCCGAATCGAACCGCTTCGCGGGCATGTTGAACTCGCGGTGTAGGAGTTCGTCGGTGTGGGCGTAGTGGTCGAAGTGCTTCTGCGTTTGGAAGACGAATAGCAGCCCCTTCGACTCCCATTCGCACTCAATTCGCTCGTTCGCGATCAGTTCATCGAACAGCACCCGAGAGGAGTTGAGCAGCGCCTGAATCGCGCGGCCGGCGGCCATCATGTCGCGCGTGTTGCACTTGCGGGCGAAGCCGGTGAACCAGCGCAGGTTCGCGAGTACGACGCGGGGCCGGACCTTGAGCGGCGAGTTCCGTTTGAAGAGCGTTTTGAGTGTTGTCCAGAGCGCGCCAGGCGCGGCGAACGGCAGCACGTGACTCGGACACACGTAGCCGCAGTTCGCGTGCGAGCAGCCCGACCCGAACGCGCCACGATCGACCACCGTGACCGCGTGCCCGGCTTTCGATAGGTAATAGGCGCAACAGGCGCCCACCACGCCGCCGCCAACGACGACCACACGATTCGCCATACGAACCCCCCAGCAAACACGTTAGCCGCGAGACGAATACCTTACTTTTTCGGCATCGGCTGCGTCGTGTACGGCGCGTCGTCCGTGCGGAATGGCGTGGCCGGCAGCCCTTCCTTGTTGAAGAAGTTCAGCGTCGGCTTGGAGAAGTTCACCCAGCCGTAGCGAACCGCGGTCGGTTCCGCAACCATGTCGCTCTTCACATCGACCGTGTCGCCCTTGATCGTCGCCTTCGCCGGGTGGAACTTCCCGTCCTTGCCCGCGATCTGGAACCCAATGAGGTCGCCGTCCTTCGCGACCAGCCCGCCACCGACGTGCGTGAACGTCAGCGTCGCGGTGCCGCTCGCGTACTTCGCGTCCTTCAGCACGGGACCGTAGTACTCGATCTTCTTCGCGTACTCGATGCCCAGCGCCGCGAGCGCGAGCCGTTCGCCGACCGGTCCCTTCGGCTTCGGGTGAATGTCGGTCTCGTTGCCCACGTCGGTGATGACCGCGATCCCGGTCTTCGGCAGCGACTGCGCCGCGTGCAACTGCGCGTCACGGAGTTCGGCGTAATCGACGCCACTCGCGCCGCCCCTGAACGGTGCGAGTTGAACCAGCATGAACGGCAGGTCACACGCGTACTGCTTGCGCCAGTCCTTGATCATCGTCGGGAACAGTGTGCGGTACTCGTACGCGCGGCCCGCGTTCGACTCGCCCTGATACCAGATCGCGCCCTTCGTTTTGAAGTTCTGGATCGGGTGAATCATCCCGTTGTAGAGGGCCGTGGGGATGTTCGGGTTGAGCGATGGGGGGTTCGCGCCCGGCTTGGTCGGCTCCTTCGGTGCCGGCTTCCCGTCGGCCTTGGCCTTGTCAGCGGCTTCCTTCCACTTCGCGTGCGCGATCTCGTAATCGGCGAGCGCCTTCTTCGGGTCGTAGCTCTTCTTCAGTTGCTCGTAGGCCGCGAACGATTTCTCCGCATTGTCGGCGAAGTACTTCAGTTCGGGCACGGCGGCGAGCGCCTCTTTGCTGCACCACGCTTCGCACACAGTGCCGCCCCACGACGAGTGGATCAGTCCGACCGGTACGCCGAGTTCTTTCTGGAGTTTCTGACCGAAGTGGTACGCGACCGCCGAGAAGTTCGCGACCGTCTCCGCGTTGGACTCGGTCCAGATGCCTTCCGTCTTGGTCACGGGGATGTCGTACTGCGGCGTGCTGGCCGGTCGGCGCTGCACGTAGAACAGGCGCAGGTTCGGGTTCTTCGCGCCTTCTTTCACCTTGTCGGGCGTCTCGCCTTGGTTCACTGACCACTGCATGTTCGACTGACCGGAGCAGACCCACACCTCGCCCACCGCGACGTTCTTGAACGCGATGGTATTCGCCTTCCCCTTGACCGTCAGGGTGTACGCAGTGCCGGCGGTTTGCTTGCCGATCTTCACGGACCAGTTCCCGTCCTTGTCGGCGTTCGCGGAGACAGCGGCGACTCCCACCGCGTTCGGGGTTTTCTGTTCGAGTGACACGTTGACCTGTTCGTTCGGGTCGGCCTTGCCCCAGACGGTGAGTTCGGTGCCTTGTTGAAGCACCATGTTGTCGTTGAAGATTGGGTGCGGCTTGACGTCGGCGCGGGCAGTGCCCAGCGACAGCGCGCTCACCGCTACTGCGAACAGTACGGCCTTGAACGGACGCATTTGAGAGGCTCCAAAGGTGCAGAGGGAATCGCGAATGGTAGGCGCAGACAGGTTAAGCCCCTGTGCGCGGAAAGGCAACGGTGCAGTTCGCGCGTTTGCGGAGCGCGCAGCCTGTTTTGGTGCCGTAGTGCACCTACGTTCCACATGGAGAGTAGTCGTTCGTTTGAATGACGATCGTTCGATTGCGCAAAATGTGGGGTCAACCAAAGAGGTCGAGAACCGGCTTCCCAGCGCTCACGGGTTTGGTGAAGCCGTCGGCGCCGAGTTTGGTTTCCGGCGGCACGTCGAGAGCGTGGAAGAGCGTCGCTCCGAAGTCTTCCGGGCGCACCGGGCTGTCTTTCACGTAAGCCGAGGTCTTGTCGGACGAGCCGTACACCAACCCGCCGCGAACACCGGCACCGGCGAGCAGCGCGGAGTAGCACGCCGGCCAGTGGTCGCGGCCGTCGCCGGACACACGCGGAGTGCGCCCGAACTCGCCGACCAACACCACGAGCGTCGTTTCCAACAGCCCGCGATCTTCGAGATCGGTGAGAAGCGCGGACACGGCTTCGTCCACTCGCGGCAGCGCCCAACTTAACCCGAACGCGCCTGCGCCGAAGATGCTACCCAATCCGGGTCCGGTGCCGTGCATGTCCCAGGTCTGCACATTGCGGAACTTCTCGCCCGGCGGCAGCCCGGTCCACGCGGTCACGCTCACGAGCCGCGTCCCGGCTTCGACGAGCCGGCGCGCCATCAGCAGATTCTGCCCAAGCGGGTGACGACCGTAGCGGTCGCGCGTGCGGTTCGACTCGCGATCCAGATCGAACGCGACACGCGCTGCAGGCCCGGTCAGCAGATCGACCGCCTTCTCGCGGTACTTTCCCATGTTCGCGGGTTCGGGACCGGCCGGAGATTGCCCGGCACCTTCGACACTCGCGAGCAACTTCTGCCGGTCGAGAAGGCGCGAGGTCGGCACGTCCGCGGGCGGGTCGAACGACTTCACCTTGAAGCCGGGCGCGGACGGATTATCGAGGTCGGTACCGACGCGAAGCGGCGCGTAGGCTGCACCCAGGAAGCCGCCGGTGAGGTATCGCGGTTGCACGTCGCCCGCGAGGTTCTGCAGCCACACATAAGGCGGAACGTTCCCCGCTGGCGGGCACAACTTCGCTACCACCGAACCGAAGTATGGCGTGTTCTCGACGGGTTGAGAGTGGCCGGTCATGCAGACGTGCATCCCGCCGTCGTGCCCAGAATTGCCGTGCGTCATCGAGCGCACGAGGCAATACCGATCCGCGAGGCGCGCGAGGCGCGGCATGTGTTCGCAGATTCGCGTGCCGGGAACGCTCGTCGCGATGGGCTTGAACGGCCCGCGAATCTCCGCCGGCGCGTCGGGCTTCAAGTCGAAACTGTCGATCTGACTACACCCGCCGTACTGCACGATGAAGATACACGACTTCGGCGTGCCGCGACTCGCGAGACTCCCACCAGGCGACGCGCGCAGCAGGTCCGGGAGGCCTAGCCCGAGTACGCTGATCCCGCCGAGTTGGAGGAGTTGTCGGCGGCCGAGAGTGGCTTGCATGGCGAGTTCCCACGCGACTTCAGCAGGGGTGAGGCAGGACTTTCGAGCATACCACACCCGCAAACCAACCGACACACGGATTCCGCGATCAGACCATGACAGACATTGCCGCGAGAGCGCCGGCCGCGCCGCCCAGGAGCGGCCCGATGATCGGCACCCACGCGTAACCCCAATCGGACCCGCCCTTCCCCACAATCGGTAGAATCGCGTGCGCGAGGCGCGGGCCGAGGTCGCGCGCGGGATTGATCGCGTAACCCGTTGTCGCTCCAAGACCCAACCCGATCGACCACACAATCACACCGGCGAGCGGAACCCCAACTCCACCGGGGTTGCTCCGATCGACCGCGGTTCCGACGAACACCAACACGAACGTCGCGAGTGCTTCGCTGAAGACGTTCGCGGGGTAGTTGCGGATCGCGGGCGACGTGCAGAAGCACGCGAGCTTCGTGGCGGGGCCGGGCGTTTCTGCCCAATGTGGCCAGTGGTGCAGCCACACGAGAACCGCACCCGTGAATGCGCCGACCACCTCCGCCGCCGCGAACGCGAACGCTTTCTCCACATCGAGTTTTCCCTTCAACACCTCCGCGAGCGGACCGACCGGGTTGATGAACCCCGGCGCCCCAATGGCCTTCGCGGTGTAGATGCCAGCCATCACCGCGAACGCCCACCCCGCGGTAATCGCGATCCAGCCCGCGTTCTGCGATTTCGACTTGTTCAGAAGCACGCCCGCGACGACACCGTTACCGAGCAGAATCAGAATCATCGTGCCGAGAAACTCACCGAGTACGTCGTTCATGGCTCTCCCGTTGTTGTGTTTTCGGCGGCGCGGCGCATGGCGTTCCAGACGGCTTCCACGTCGGCGCGTTCGGTCGCAATCGCGCCGATCGAGACGCGAACCATCCACCGGCCCGCGAGTATCGCAGGCGTGACGTAGGCCGCGCCGGAAGCGTTCACGCGATCAGCCCAGGCCCGCGTGTGCGCATCGAGCGATTCGCTCGAAATCCCGGGCGGTTCGTGGATCACGCAGACCGTTTGTAGCGGAACCGGAGCGACCACCGTCCAGTTCGGCGTTGCCGCGACTTCCACGGCGAGCCACTGCGCATTCGCGATGTCGCGCCGCAGCCGCGCCTGTAACCCGGACACGCCTTCCGCGCGAATGAGGCACCACACCTTCAGCGCGCGGAACCGGCGACCGAGCGCGATGCCCCAGTCGCGATAGTTCGGCGCCTGGCCGTCGGCCGCTGTGCGCAGATAGCTGGGGCTGGTAGACATCACGCGAATGAGGTGCTGTGTATCGCGAACGTAGAACAGCGAACAGTCGAACACCGCGCCGAGCCACTTGTGCGGGTTCAGCACGAGCGAGTCGGCGCGCTCGATACCGTCCCACATCCACCGGCATTCGGGGAGGATCATCGCGGAGCCGGCCATCGCGGCATCGACGTGAACCCAGAGGTGATGGCGCGATGCAACTTCCGCGATCGCGCCGACCGGATCAACCGCGGTGGAAGCCGTCGTGCCGATTGTCGCGACCACCGCACACGGCACCTTCCCCGCAACGATGTCTTCGCGAATGAATTCTTCCAACACGTCGGCGCGCATCGCGAACGCGTCGTCCGTCGGAACCGCGCGGAGGTTGTCGCGGCCGAACCCCGCGAGCAGCGCCGCTTTCTCCACGGAACTGTGGCTCTGCGTCGAAACGTACACCACCAGCGGTTTCGGTTCCGCTTGCAGCCCGCCGCGACTGAGCGAGAAGTTCGAGGTCCGTTCGCGCGCACAGAGCAGCGCGAGCAAGCTCGCGGTCGAAGCGGTATCCTGTATCACGCCGCTCCACGCGGCGCTCAGCCCGACCATCTGGCGCATCCAGTCGCACGCGAGTTCTTCCAGCTCCGTGAGTGCCGGACTGGATTGCCAGTTCAGCCCGAGTTGGCCCAACCCCGTACTGAGGAAGTCGCCGAGCACACTCGCGAGCGTCGCGTTCGATGGAAAGTAGCCGAAGAACCTGGGGTGTTGCCAGTGCGTGAGCGCCGGCATCAGAATGTTGTTGAGGTCGGCGAGAACCGCGTCGAACGGCTCCGCGTGCGCTGGCGGCTCCGCGGGGAGTTGTGCCCGCACCGCACCCGGCTCGGTGGTCGCGCGGACGGGTCGCGTTGCGATGGTGGCGCGGTAATCCGCGATGTAGTCGATGAGCTTGTGGCCGTATTCGCGGAACTCGTCGGGGGACATCGGAACCTCGCAGCAGGAGCAAACGAACCGAGCCGCGAGAGAACCTCGCGGCCCGGTCATCCTTCGGAATGATCTACTATCTAACCTGTGTCGCGGAAGGCTCACGGCACCGCCGGGCGGAGGGTGACCTCCTCCAACGCGGAACCACGATCCGTGGGGTTGTTCCAGACCGCGTTGGAGGAGGTCACCCTCCGCCCGAAAGCGGTGCTGGAACAGCCTTCCCCGCGTCGAGTGCCTGGCGATTCGCTCGGACGACGCAACATCGTCCTGCTGCAAAGCAGCGAGCTAGACCAATCTAGAAGGATGTGGTGAGAATACCCGACCCGCGGCGCGATGCAAGCGCCTGCGCGGCAATCGCCCGCATCCCCGCATCCGCACACAGGGCTTCCGCCCTGTGCTACGAACAGCGACCCCTCCGGAGTGCAAAACCATAAGGCAGGCGCGCCGGGTACTGGATTTCCGCCCCGGAGGGGTCGCCGTCTGTAGCACAGGGCGGAAGCCCTGTGTAACCTGTGCGAACACGAACGCATTCCGCGCCCGGAGTTCCTCGCCATGACATTCCTCTCCTACGCACACGGCGCTTGTTCCATTCCGCTGCTCGGCGAAACCATCGGCGCGAACTTGCTTCGTACTGTCGAGAGATTCGGTGAGCGCGACGCGCTCGTCGTGCGACACCAGAACTTCCGCGCGACGTACCGCGAGTTGTGGGAGCTGATTGGCCTCGCGGCTCGTGGGCTACTCTCGCGCGGCGTGAAGACCGGCGAGCGCGTCGGCGTGTGGGCGCCGAATCGCTTCGAGTGGGTCGTACTGCAATACGCGACCGCGCGCGTCGGCGCGATCCTCGTGAACATCAACCCGGCGTACAAGGCCGTCGAACTTGAGTACGCGCTGAACAAAAGCGGCGTGAGTCTGCTCTGCCTCGCGCGCGGGTTCCGCCAAACGGATTACCTCGCGATCCTCGCCGAAGTGCGCGACCGCTGCCCGCAACTTCGCGATACGCTCGTGATCGACACCGACTGGAACGCACTGCTCGCGGCCAGAAGCATTGTCAGCGAAGCGGCTCTCGCTGAGATCGAATCGCGGTTGCAGTTCGATGACCCGATCAACATTCAGTACACATCGGGCACGACCGGTTTTCCCAAAGGCGCGATGCTTTCACACCACAATATCCTGAACAACGCATTCTTCGTCGCGGAGGGGTTGGGCTACACCGAACGCGACCGCGTGTGCGTACCGGTGCCGTTCTACCATTGCTTCGGAATGGTCCTCGGCAACCTCGGCTGCACCACGCGCGGCGCGTGCATCGTCGTCCCCGACGAATCGTTCGACCCGCTCGGTGTTCTCGAAACGGTGCAAACAGAGCGATGCACGTCGCTCTATGGCGTGCCAACGATGTTCATCGCGGAGCTGAACCACCCGCGATTCGCGGAGTTCGATCTGTCGTCGCTGCGCACCGGCATCATCGCGGGCGCGCCGTGCCCGGTCGAAGTCATGAAGCAGGTGCTGTCGCAGATGCACATGCGCGAAGTCACGAACGTGTGCGGCATGACGGAAACATCGCCGGCCGCGACGCAAACTGCACGCGACTCCCCGTTCGAGAAGCGCGTCGCGACCGTGGGACGCCCCATGCCGCACGGCGAAATCAAGATCATCGACGCTTCAACCGGCGAAGTCGTTCCGCGCGGCGTCGCGGGCGAGCAATGCACTCGCGGCTATCTGGTGATGCTCGGTTACTGGGAAGACCCGACAGCGACCGCGAAGGCCATCGACGCCGCGGGCTGGATGCACACCGGTGACCTCGCGGTGATGGACGACGAAGGTTACGTCAGCATCGTCGGGCGCCTCAAAGACGTGATCATTCGCGGTGGCGAGAACGTGTACCCACGCGAGGTCGAAGAGTTCTTGCACACGATACCGGGAGTCGCGGAGGCGCAGGTGATTGGCGTGCCGTGTCCGACGTACGGCGAGGAAGTCATGGCCTGGGTTCGTCTCCAGATTGGAGCGAAACTAACAGGCGACGACCTGCGCGCCGCGTGCCACGGGCGCATCGCGACGTACAAGATTCCGCGCCACTGGAAGTTCGTGGACGCGTTCCCGATGACCGTCACGGGGAAGGTGCAGAAGTACCGCATGCGCGAACTGGCGACCGAGGAACTTCGTGGCGCGAGCGCCAGTTCGTCGTGAGGGTGCTTGCGTTCCGCGCGCCCGCGAGCAACAATCCACTCCCGCAAGCCGCCCTTCCCGGAGCAACGTATGCCCCGCTACACAACGTTCCTTTTGCTCGCAATCGTTACTCTGCTGCCCGCTTCGAGCGCGGCCGACAAGGACGAACTCTTCACCGCGAAGCCGCTCACGGACAAGAACAGCTTCACGCCCGGCATCGAGGGACCGGCCTGCGACGCGGCCGGCAACCTCTACGTCGTCAATCTCAAGAACAACGGCGACGGCCCCAAGAAGAACGGTGACATCGCGAAAGTGACGCCTGAAGGAAAGGTCGAGGTGTTCGTGGAGCTACCCGACAAGAGCGTCGGTAACGGCATCGTGTTCGACAAGAAGGGCCTCATGTACGTCGCGGACTACACCGGGCACAACGTGTTGAAGATCGACCCGAAGACGAAGAAGATCGAAGTCTTCGCGCACGAAGCGACCATGAACCAACCGAACGACGTCGCCATCGCGCCCGACGGCACGCTGTACGCGAGCGACCCCAACTGGGGCAAAAACACCGGACAACTCTGGAAGATCGGCACTGATGGGAAGGTCACGAAGATCGCGACCGACATGGGCACCACGAACGGCATTGATGTCAGCCCCGACGGCAAGACGCTCTACGTGAACGAGAGCGTACAGCGGAACGTGTGGTCGTTCCCGATCAAGGCCGACGGAACTCTCGGCGCAAAGAAGCTCCTGAAGAAGTTCGACGACCACGGCTTCGACGGAATGCGCTGCGACGCGGACGGCAACCTGTACATCACGCGATACGGCGCGGGCACCGTCGTGAAGCTCTCGCCCGAAGGCAAGGTTCTCAAAGAGATCGACGTGCTGGGCAAGAAGCCGAGCAACATCTGCTTCGGCGGGCAGGACGGACGCACCGCGTACGTGACCGAAGTCGAGTTCAACCGCGTGGTGACGTTCCGCGTCGATACACCGGGCCTCGCGTGGCAGCAGCGACAGAAGAAGTAACCTCGCGGTTCACACACGAACAACTGGGCCGAATCATGCGCACTCTCCTCTTCGCGATACTCACCGTGACCGCATGCGCTCTCGCGGCGCCGGCGGCCGACTGGCCGCAGTATCGTGGTCCGAACCGCGACGACGTGTCACTCGAAACCGGATTGCTAAAGGAGTGGCCGAAGGCCGGCCCTGCGGTGCGCTGGACATATGAAGGCGCGGGTGTGGGTTACTCACCGCCGGCGGTCGTTGGCGACCGGCTCTACATCACCGGCGGGCGAGAGGACAAAGAGTTCCTCATCGCTCTCGATCTCAAGAGCGCGAAAGACGGTGCCGTGAAAGAAGCGTGGGTCGCGGAAATCGGCCCGACGTTCCGCTGGAAGGGGAATAGTTGGAGCGCTGGCCCGAGTGCCGCGCCGACCGTCGATGGCGAGTTGCTTTTCGCTCTGGGTGGCAACGGCGATCTCGTTTGTGTGTCCACTGTCGGCAAGGAGAAGTGGCGCGCGAACCTTCCCAATGACCTCGACGGTCAGGTGAACCCGATCGGCGGCGGGCCGAAGAACCTCGGCTGGGGCTTCACCGGGTCACCGCTCGTCGATGGTGACAACCTCATCGTCGCAGTCGGCGGTCCGAAGGGCACGCTGGCGGCGTTCGACAAGAAGTCCGGGCGCGTGGTGTGGCGCAGCACCGAACTCACCGATCAGGCCGCGTACACGTCGCCCATGCCAGCGGACTTCGGCGGTGTGAAGCAGTACGTGATCCTCACGAACCAGGGTCTTGCGGGCATCGCCGCGAAGGACGGGAAGCTTCTTTGGAGTCATCGCCGCAAGCCGCCTTACGGAACGGAAGTCATCAACACGCCAGTCATCCACGACGGGCACATCTTCACCACGGTCGCGGTCGGCAACGGGGCCAGCGAACTCGTGAAGGTCGAGAAAGACGGCGACGCGTTCAAGGTGTCGCCGGTGTACAGCAACAAGAACCTGCTGAACCACCACGGGAACGTCGTGCTGGTCGGCAAGCACATCTACGGTTCCGGCAGCGGGTGGACATGCCTCGACTTCAAGTCGGGTGAAGTGGCATGGTCCGAGCGCCAGAAGTTCCCGGCCGGCGCGGTCACGTTCGCGGACGGTCAGTTGTATCTCTTCGCCGAAAACGACGGCTCCGCGGCGCTCGTCGAAGCCTCGCCCACCGGATGGAAGGAAACCGGCCGCTTCAAACTCCCGAAGGCGTCGAAGCAGCGCCAGCCGCAGGGCAAGGTGTGGACCCCGCCCGTCGTCGCGAACGGCCAACTGTTCCTCCGCGACCAGGAGTTGCTCTTCTCCTTCGACGTGAAAGCCAAGTAGCGATTAGAAGCCTGTGGGCGTAAGCCCCAGGCGATTCTCTCCCCCAACTGGAGTCTCTCCCGATGAAACGGCGTCTCTTCATACTGTCTCTCGGCATGCTGGCCGCGTGCGTGCTCGCCGCGGTCCGGCCCGCACGCGCGGACGATGCACCGGCACCGAAAGGCGAGCGTGTCTTCTCCGCGGGCCACAGCTTCCATGTGTTCATGCCCGGTCCGCTCAGCGAACTCGCGAAAGCTGGCGGCATCAAGGATCACAAACAGCTCGGTACTTCGTCCATCGGTGGGTCACGCACGATCCAGCACTGGGACCAACCGGACGACAAGAACAAAACCAAGCCGGCACTGAAGACCGGTGAAGTGGACGTGCTCACGCTCTCGCCGATCTTCCACCCGGACGCGGGCATCGACAACTTCACCAAACTCGCCCTCGAACACAACCCGAAGGTGCGGGTTCTGGTTCAAGCGTTCTGGCTGCCACACGACGTCTACGACCGCGACTACCAGAAGAAGAAAATGGAGAAGGTAGATCGCAACGGGCGCACGGCCGCGGAGATGAAGAAGATCCACGCGGACTACTTCGTCACCGTGGACGAGCAGGTCAACGCGCTCAACAAGACTCATGGCAAGTCGGTGGTCTTCGTCGTGCCCGTGGGGCAAGCGGCGATCCTCCTTCGGGAGAAGATCATCGCGGGAACCGCGCCGGGGCTGAAGTCGCAGGAAGACCTCTTCAGCGACGCGATCGGTCACGCGCGCGCACCGCTTCAGGCACTGACAGCGTACTGTCACTACGCCGTGATCTACAAACGCAACCCAGTGGGTCTGCCGGTTCCCGCGGTGCTGAAAGCAGCGAAAAACGCGGACTGGGACGAGAAACTGAACAAGCTTCTTCAGGAACTCGCGTGGGAAGCGGCCACCGCGCACCCGCTGAGCGGCGTGAAAGCCGACGAGCCGAAGTCCGCTCCCAAGAGCGAGCCAAAGGCCGAGCCGGGCACGATCGAACTCTTCAACGGAAAAGACCTGACGGGTTGGGGTTACCAGTTGAAGGACAAGTTCGAGGGCTTCGACGGCAAGACGGAAGCGTCCGACAAGCGGTACTCCGTGAAGAACGGCCTCCTCGTGGTGAACCCCGGCAAGGGCACACACCAGCTCTGGACCGCCGCGAAGTTCCCGAAGGACTTCGAGCTGCGCCTCGAATTCCGTGCCGAGGTCAACGCGGACAGCGGGTTGTTCGTTCGCGGGCCGCAGTTGCAGGTGCGCGACTACCTCGTCGCCGGACCGTACAAGGACTTGAAGAAGTACAAGGCGCAGGACTGGAACGAGATCGTCGTCGTGGTGAAGGGCGAGGTCGCGTACTGCACCTGCAACGGCGAGTTGCTCAACGACAAAATGAAAGTGCCCGCGACCGGCCCCATCGGACTTGAGGCGGATCGCGGGCAGATGGAGTACCGCAAGATTCGGCTGAGGGAACTCCCGGCCAAGTGATTCCATAAGCCCGCGAAGCCGCAAGCGGCCGATCACGTGATCGGCCGCTTGCGGCTTCGCGGGCTTATGGAATCACTTGGCCGGGAGTTCCCTCAG
>CAMDQN010000012.1 GCA_945905925.1 Singulisphaera sp. GP187 | reverse complement strand
CTGTTGGCAAAGGCTCAACGCCAGGAAGGTTCCTTCGGAACCATGAAGCTCTCACCCATCGCCAAAAAGCTACGCGAACTCATCGGGGAGAAAGACGCGAACTCAGCCGAGGGCGGCTGAGTTACAAGTCCACAGCGCAAGCCCCTCCGTCGTCTTCGACAAGAATTTCTCAAGAGACAAGAATACCTTGGGGTGTACGATGTCGCGATCCGTCATTCCACCTCTTCCCACACGCTACTCGATGCGCCAATGTCTTCAAAGTACGTGAGCATCCGCTGGTAGAACGGGTCGTTCGCGAGCGTGGCGCTATCGCCGATGACGAGCAACTTGCGCCGTGCGCGTGTGAGCGCCACGTTGGTGCGCCGGGTGTCCGCGAGGAACCCGATTTCGCCTTCGTTGTTGGAGCGCACGAGCGAAACGACGATCGCTTCCTTCTCGCGACCCTGGAACCCGTCCACGCTGTCGATCTCCAGGCCGTCCACGTTCGCGAGCCGTTCGCGGAGCAACCGCACCTGCGCCCGGTATGGCGTGATGACCCCGATTTGCGACGCCGCCACACCCGCCGCGAGCAGCGCGCGAACTTTTTTGACCGCAAGCGCGGCTTCTTGCACGTTCCGCCGACTCCCGGTGTCTTCTTCGAGTTCTTCGTCGTAGCTCGCGCCGGCCGTGTCGATGAACTGCACCGGCAGTTCCGTGAGCGGTTCGGCGGTCACGCCCGGTAAGTCGCAGAGGCGGTGGCCCGCGACGCTCTCGTGCGCAATCAGGTTCCCATCGTAGAATTCCGCGTTCGAGAAGCCCATGATTGCGCTATTCATGCGGTGCTGCACGGTGAGCAAGCGCGACACGTCCGGCCCGAATCGCGCGACGAGCCGTTCCATGAGGCTGATCGAAAGCCCGCGGTCGGCGGCCTCGGGCGAGATGATCGTGGGCGGTAGTTGGCAGTGGTCGCCCGCGAGGATAAGTTTGTTCGCGCGGAGCAGCGGCACCCACGCGGCCGGTTCGGTGGACTGGCACGCTTCGTCGATCACGACCACATCGAACCGCCGCTGCCCGAGCAGTTGGCTATCCAACCCCGTGAGCGTGGCGCACACAACCTTCGCTTCGTCGAGGACTCGCTCGATCGCGAGCGATTCGAGCTTGCGCGATTCGCCAAGCATGTCGCGTGCTTCGCGCCGCAGTGCGGCCTTCTCGCCGGGTTGCGGCTTGTCGCGCGTCCACTTGTCCGCCTGGCGGAACAGCGCGAACGCGTCGCGCGCCACTTTGCGCGCCTGCCGCGCATCGGGGTGTTTCTCCGCGAGAATGTCAATCGCACGCGACCGAAGCTCCGGCATGACGCGGGCCGGGTGGCCGAGCCTCACGGGAAGTTCGTCGGCCGCGAGGAGCTTCTCAAGGAGGTTATCGACGGCGTGATTGCTCGGCGCGCACGCGAGAACCGTGTCACCGTTCGCGACCGCTTGGCGAATGAACTCCACGACGGTGGTGGTTTTGCCCGTGCCCGGCGGGCCGTGGATGATCGCGAAGTCTTTCGCCGCGAGCGCGAATTCGACCGCGGCCCGCTGCGGAGGGTTGAGGGAAGAACCTCTCTCCCCAACCCCCTCCCCTAAGAAGGGAGAGGGGGAAAGAAGCGGCTCGCTTGCGCTCGTGGCTTCTGACGGCGCGCCTACTCCTCTTTCTCCCCCTCCCTTCTTAGGGGAGGGGGTTGGGGGGAGAGGTTCTTCCCCCAACAACACCTCGCGCAACTCCGCGAGTCTATCGCCACTCGCGCTCGCGGCACGGCGCAGCGCGTCCTGCTGACGCAACCGCGACACCTCATCTGGAGAAAGGTCGAGGCGCCAGACCGCTTCGTCGGGGAGGTCATCGTCCGGCGGGTCGATTGCGATGCCGATCGTCGCGGCGTCGCGGTCGTAGATCACGCCACGATACGACGGCATTCGTCGGTGTACGTTCGTCTGGTTCAGCACGACCGGCGAACCGGGACCGAGGCGCGACGGCGGAAGCGGTTCGTTCAGCGTTTTGCGGCCGAACGTGAGCAACAAGCGCCCGCCGAGGCCGAACTCCGAATCGCGAAGCACCAACTTGGTAAGCGTGGCGCCGTCGCCGACTGGCGAGCCTTCTTCCGCTTGTGCGCGGCGCCGCGATTCTTCCTGTTCGGCTTTGGCTTCGAGGTCAAGGAGGTTGGACAGGTTGCCGAAGTGGTCCGCGTTGGTGAAGTCACCTTTGCCCGCGAATCGCACGCGCACCGGCTTGGCTTGTAGCACGGCGCCGTCGAGAGCGGTCACAATCGCGGCGGCCTTCGCGTCGGGCACTTCCACGGTGGCCCCGCGACCCACGAACGCGATCTTTCCGATGTGCTTGCTGTCGAGCTTCCCGCCCGTGCAGACAAACGAGAGGATCACGCCGGGCGAACACCGCGGCGGAACCGGATCGATGTGAATGAGGGCCATGTGCGAAACCGGCTCGTGACGCGGAGTTACCTCGCGTCATGATACCAGCCGCCGCGCCGTCAGTGGTTGCAGCTCGAACCGAGAGCGAGTTGCCGCCAGTGCCGGCTTTGGTTCGTGCGGTAGCGAGCGGCGGCCTCGTCGCGGGTGTCGCCCTCGTCTTCGTCGGTTCCGCTGACGCCCGGTTTGGCGCCACGCGCGGACGCTGGCTCGTCGCCAGAGCGCGCGAACCCCCACACGCACAGCCCGCACACCATGACCATCGCGATCAACAATCGGCGCAAACTCATTCGGGATACCCCACTGTTTCCTTGCGTGGTCGCGGGGAGATAGCGTCGCGCGTCGCGGAAGTCAACACGCGCGGCACTCAGATCGCGGAAAGAGGGTCGCGCTCGGCGCGACTGGCCCACGCGATCACGCCGGGAAAGTCGGCAACGAGTTTCGCGGCCAAGTCTTCGACGGACGGGCGCTCGGTCGCGTAGTGTCCAGGCAGAATCAGGCTGATGTTCGCGCCGCGCGCCGTGAGCGCGTCGTGGAACCGTACCTCGCCCGTGAGGAACACATCGGCCTTACGCTTGATCGCGTCCGTGAGAAACTCACCCGCCGCGCCGCACGCGACCGCCACCGTGCGAACGGTGCGGTTCACGTCGCCAACCACTTGCACCGCGTTCGCGTTTAGCACGGTCTTCGTGCGTTTCGCCAGTTCGCCCAGGGTCGTGGGTTGCGCGAGTCCACCGATGCGCCCTTCGCCACCGCTGGTATTCGGCTTGAGTGGGTACACGTCGAACGCCACTTCCTCGTAACTGTGTGCCTTTCGCAAAGCCGCGACCGCACTCGAAACGAGCGGCTCTGGAACCACGACTTCCAGGCGCCACTCAGCGACTTCCTCGCGCCGGCCCCTCTGCCCGACGACCGGGTTCGTCGAGTCGGTGCCGTAGAACGTGCCGGTGCCCGCGAGCCGGAAACTGCACTCGCGATACTGTCCGATGATGCCCGCACCCGTCGCGAACAGCGCGTCGGAAACCTTCTGCAAGTCGACATCCGGGACGAACACGATGAGCTTGCACTGTCGTTCGGCTTCGCGCGGGCGCAGCGGGGTCGCGTTCACCACGCCGAACTTCTGGCACAGCCCGTCGTTGATCCCGCCGGCGCAGTTGTCGAACGCGGTGTGCGGCGAGTACACTGCAATCCCCGCGCGCAACAGCGGTATCGCAACTGCGCCGTCGGGCGTTGTGGTGGTGAGTTTCTTCGCGCCGCGGAACAGAACCGGGTGGTGCGAGACAATGAGATTCGCGCCCTCGCGAGCGGCTTCTTCGGCCACGTCGGGCGTGAGCGTGAGACACGTCAGCACTCGCTCGACGGTCGCGGCCGGGTCGCCGAGCAACAGCCCGACGTTGTCCCAATCCGCAGCGGTGGCGCACGGGGCGAACCGCTCCAGGTACGCGGCGAACTCGGCAACGGTGGGCATGGGAAAACCTCCCCAGAAAGCAGTATTAACCACAGAGAGGGTCCCCGCCTGCGGGGCAAGACAACAGCCGAGAGAAGGCAGTTTAAAGAGAAGCTGATTTTCTCGGTATTGGTCTTCTCTCTGTGTTCTCTTGCCCCGCAGGCGGGGACCCTCTCTGTGGTTAGTACTCTTCGTCTTGGTCTTCTTATGCCGCCAGGGGTTGCTCGCTGGTTGCTACTTTCGCGGGAGCAGGTCCGGCAGGTTCGCGATGCGGACCGCGGTCACGGCCATTACCTGCGCACCCTGAATCAGGTTCGGCTCCTTCGCCTTGTCGAACGTGTCCGATTGCGTGTGGTGCGTCAGGCGGTATCCTTCCATGTCCTGACGGCAGGCGAACCCGGGCACGCCGAACCGCTCGAACGACTGGTGATCCGTGCCGCTCAAGAAGCCCACGTCGAGACCCTTCCACCCGTCGAGTGGAACGAGAGAGGTGAGTTGCGGTTCCAGCAACGGCATCAAGTACTTGCGTCCCTGCAAACCGAAGCCGACCACCTTGCCCGTCCCGGTATCGTGAACCAGCGCGACTGAGTGTTTGGGCATGTCGGCTTTGTACTTCTCGACGTACTTCGCCGAACCCACCAGACCCTGTTCCTCCCCAGTGAACAGACAGAACCGGATCGTCCGTTTGGGGCCGTTGCCTTGCTTCGCCAGCGCCGCCACGACCCGCGCCGTTTCGAGCACGATGCAACTGCCGGTGCCGTTGTCGGTGGTGCCGCTGGCCAAATCCCACGAGTCGAGGTGGGCGCCGACGACCACGATTTCGTCGGGCTTCTCAGTCCCGCGGACCTCGCCGACCGTGTTGTAAACGACGACCGGTCCGGGCACGAACTTGTTCTCAACTTCTACTTCCACACGCGGCGGAGTCTTCTCGGTCGTCGCGAGCCGGTAGAGCAATGCGTAGTGTTCGTGTGTCAGGAACAACTGAGCCATTCCTTCCTGGGCCGTGACCCGGTCCCCGCGACCCCAACTACCACCGGTGACGACCAACCCGTGCGGCTTGGCCGAGTCGCTCAAGACGCACGCCGCGCCTTCTTCGCGCGCGAACGCGATGATTTCCGTCGTGAACCCGACGCGCGGCTGGCGTTCCTCGTTCAACCACGAGCCGACGCTGACCTCTTCGGGCGGGTTGGTCTTTGGCTCGACCTTCTTGGGTTCGTCCTTCGGCGGATCCTTCTTCGCGGGGCCAGTCGCGGGCAGATCCTGAACCGGTCGCACGGTCGCCGGGGGCGACACGATGACCACCGCGTTCTTCAGCTTCCCCTTGTACGCTTGCAGGTCAGTCTTGTTGTTGGCCTTGATGACGACCACGTCGCCGGTCACCTTGCCCTTCGTGCCTGGCGCCCAGGCACGTGACGCAACTGTGAGAACGCGACCGCTACCGGGTTCGAGGAGTTTCATGTTCGCCTTGCCACGTTCCCAACCAACCGGGATCTCCCACGGCTCCAGGCGCACGTTCTCCAGGCCGTAGGCTTTCATCTTCTCCGCGGTCCACTTGTTCGCCTTCTCCAGACCCGCGGACCCGGTGAGTCGCGGGCCGATCACGTCGGAGAGGTGTTGCAGGTTCTTCATGATTTCGGACCGCGCCTTGATCTCCGCGATGACGACGCGGTCCACCTCGGCCGGGGGCGCGTGCGGCGCCGGCGCGACTTCCGCCGTGCGAGCATCCGATTGGAGGAGCAAGAAACACAGCCCGCCGAGTGCGGCGAACTGCAGTACGCGGGCGAACGGAACACGCGGCGACATGGATTGGCTCCGATTAGGTGTGAGTTCGACGAAGGGGAGGAATGGGTATTGTGTGCGGGCGCGCGAGGGGAAACAACTGCCTGGCTGCACTTTCGTGGCGAGAACGCTTTCTCTTGGCGCCGGTCGCGTCCCTCGGTATGAGAACCACGCCCGCGTTCGCCCGCGGGTCTTGTTCGAGGGTCACGGATGCCCGGTCGTCGGTCGCTTATCGCACTCGTCGCACTGTTCGTGATTCCGCTCCCGGCGTGCCTGCACATTAACGCGCAGGTCACGCCCAAGCCCATCACCTCGCCCGAAAAGCGAGCGGAACTGGAGGCGCGGGCGAAGATCGAAGCCAACCAGCCACCGCGCGGGACGGACTTCAACACCCTCCCGAAATTGCCCGGCACGGTCCGGCAGACCAACCCCAACGCGCTGCCCACCACAAGCCCGATCGTCGCACAGAAGCCAAACCCCAATGGCGTGGCGCCCGCTGGCGGGCCGCCGGCGATGTTTCCGCCGCTCACGCCGCTCACCAACCCGCCCGAACCACTCCTGCTCGCCGCCGTTCGGGCGCACGTCGAGGGGCGCCCGGACCAGGCCATCGAAATCATTCGGCGGATGGACAAGAACAACCAGGACTTCGTCCTCGCGGTGTTACCGATCCTTGCTCGCGGCGCGAGCGCGGACCTGACGAACGACCCGGCAACGGCGGCCGTGCTATTGGATCAACTTCGCGGCACCGAGGACCGGCTCGAACCGCGAGCCGCGCTCAAGATCGAGAAGGTCGCGTTCTGTAGCGACGTGGCCGGGTTCGGCCGGTTCGTGGTGCGCCCGGTGGCCAACCCATACCGGCCCAACGAGCGAGTACAGTTGTACCTCGAACTGCGCAACCTCGGCAACCAGTTGACCGGCGACGGGTTCCTCACACACGTTCACGCCGCGGTTGAGATCCGCAACGCGGACGATAAAGTGGTCGCCCAGATCGACCCTAACGACAACCGCCGCGTCCCAACGGTGAAGTTCGAGAAGCGGCTCGTCACTCGGTCGCCGCTGCACGACTTCCACGTGCTTTACGGGTTCGCGGCCCCGCCCGCGCCGGGCGTGTATACCGTCACCGTTCAACTCAGCGATCCCACCGGGCACCGCACCGTGAAGAGCCAACCGGCCGAATTCCGCGTCGCTGGCCCATGAAGACTAGTTTTCAGTGTTCAGTTCAACACCGTCGCGCTGACTTCACCTTTCCGACTCCGTAACTTGAACCGGATGCGGTGGGCGACGAACGCTCACAACTGAAAACTGAACCCTGAACAATATGTCGTCGAACATTTTCTTCCACGCTGGCACCGTCACCTGCGAAGAGCGGACCAAACTCCTGAAACAAACCGGGGCCACCATTTGGTTCACGGGTCTGTCAGGGTCGGGCAAATCCACAATCGCGATGGCTCTCGAACAGGTGCTCATCCAGCGCGGGCACTTGGCATACACGCTCGACGGCGATAACGTGCGACTGGGCTTGAACGCCGGGCCGAAAATTCTGGCCGAGACGCGCGGGTACAGCGAAGAGGTGTCAAAGCGGTTCGGGTTGGGGTTCGCCGCGGCGGACCGGGAAGAGAACGTCCGCCGCATCGGGGAGGTCGCGAAGCTGTTCGCGGACGCCGGGTTGTTCGCGCTAACGAGCTTCATCAGCCCGTACCGCAAGGACCGTGACGCGGCCCGCAAGGCGCACGAGCAGAACAAGACCGGGGCGATTCCGTTCATCGAGGTATACGTCAACACTCCGATCGCGACGTGTCAGACACGCGACCCGAAAGGGCTGTACAAACAAGCTCGCGCCGCGGTCGAGGCTGGGAAAGGCATGGGCTTCACGGGCGTCGATGACCCCTACGAGCCGCCCGCGAACCCGGAACTCACCTTCGACGCAACCTCCCAGGCCACCGAGCAGGGCGTCGCGCTCGTGCTGAAGTATTTGGAAGAGAAGGGGTTGTTGAAGTGACGTGGCGCCCCGGTTCGCCAACACGCAGCGCACGTTTATGACGCGCTGCGCGGATGCGCCAACTGATGCGTCTGGCGCGAATGCGCCGCGCATGGTCGGATCATTCGGGGCGGAATTTCTTTCTCACATTGTCCCGCCTGTTGACCCGACCCAGATTCTCTATTCCACTGCATACGTCGCAGCCGGAGTAATCGTGCGGTGAACACGGGAAACTTGCGATTTTGGCTCAACTCAGTTGCGAGGGTTTCTTGAATGTGTTCCACACCCAACGTAGAGTTGTCGCGAATTGAAGCGGTCCCGCAAAACCGGGGCTGCTTCGCGATCGAAGACCTCGGGACTCGCGTTCGTCGGGGTTCCTAACCGGATCATCGGGTTGACCATGCCGGCTCCCAAAATCACCCGCTCCGTCGCCCACCCTGCCGAAGGGTTCCGCCCGGTCTCTCTGCCCGGGGTGCCAGGCCGACCGGTTCGCGTGTACCTGCCGACCGACTACCAGCCGAAATACGCGTACCCGCTCGTGGTGCTGTTCCACGCCGAGGGCGAGTGCGAAGAGCACGCGGCTCGGCTCGTGTCCCGGCTGAGCCGGCGCAACTACATCGTGCTGTGTCTCCGCGGGTCCGTCGATCTCGGTTTGCGCGCCGACGGCCGTCCGGCGTTCGGCTGGCTCGCCGGCACCCCAGATCGCGGGACGAAGGCGGCACTCGCGTATGTGATGACGCATTTCAGTGTTCACGCCGAGCGCGTGTTTCTGGTCGGCGTCGGTGAAGGGGCCGTGGCCGCATACCAGCTCGGCCTGTCGATGGGTGATCGTGTCGCGGGCGTCGTCGCGCTCAACGGCCGGTTGCCGAAGGGTCGGGTGCCGGCGAACAACCTGCGCGTGCTGATCGGGCACGGCACTGCGAACCCAGTGGTGCCCGTGGCCGAAGCTCGTCGCGCCGCGACAGCGCTCACGCGTTCTGGGGCGGCCGTTCGCGTGACCCGTTACGCGACCTCGCACCGCGTTCACCCTGAAATGCTGGCCGACGCAAACCGGTGGATCATGTCGCAAGTGATGGGCAAGGCCGTATTTGGTGTTTAGTGTTTGGTTAGCCGCAAGCCGAAGGCGAGTGTGGACGTCGCGCACCTTCGGGGTTGCGGCTAACCGAACACCAAACACCAACTCATTTGAACGCTTCCCATTCTTTCCCCAGCACCGCGGCGGCGATCTTTAGTTTCAGAATTTCGTCGGTTCCCTCGTAGATGCGGCACACGCGCACATCCGTGAGGTGCCGGCCGGGGCGGTATAGCGTGCTCCAGCCACGACCGCCGAACACCTGCACCGCACGGTCGGCCGCGTCCCACGCCGCATTCGTCGCGAAGAACTTCGCCTGCGCCGCGAGCAAGTCCGCCTGACGCATCAGTTCTTTGTCGTTTGGTAGGGCCGCGGATTTGTCCTTCATTTCGGAAGCGCGAAGCACCATTGACTCGCTCACGACGCGGTCCATCTCGATGTGCGCGATGTGGTCCTGAACGAGCTGGTGCCGCGCAATCTCCTTCCCATGCTGCTTCCTCATTTTGGCGTACTCGATTGACTCCGCGAGACAGTCTTCGATCACACCCAAACAGCCCGCCGCCACACTTAAGCGCCCGCTCACGAGCGTGCCCATCGCGACGCGGAACCCGTCGCCCTCGGCGCCGAGAAGGTTCTCTGCGGGCACGACGACATCGTGCATCTCGAACATCCCCGTGTTGGACGTGGGCATTCCCATCTTCGCGTTCGCAGCGAAACTCTCGGCCTCGAAACCCTTCGCGTCGGTGTCCACGACGAACGCCGAGATGCGCCCGGTGCCGACCGCGTCGGCCGGGTAGCCAAACGCGATGACCGCGTCCGCGATACCGGCGTTCGAGATGAGGTACTTCACGCCGTTGAGAACGTAGGAACCGCCTTTCTTCTCGAAGGTGGTGGTCATTTCGCGCGGGTTGCTACCGGCGTCCGGTTCAGTGAGGCCGAACGCGAGCACCTTCTCGCCACGCGAAGCCGCTGGCAGGTATTTTTGCTTGAGTGCCGCGCTGCCCCACGTCTGAATCGGATACGCGCCGATGCTGAGGTGACCCGAGAAGAACGTGCGAACGGTCGTCCCTTCTCGCCCGATGCGCGTGAGCGCCTTGAAGTAGTTCACCGCGTCGGCACCGCGACCTCCATACTCGGTGTGAACGTTCATGCCGAGCAGGTTGTACTTCTTCGCGAGCGGAACCACCTGATCGTTGAACTTGCGTTCGGCGTAGGCCAACTCTTCGGCCGGGCGCACTTCCTGGCAAAACGCTTCGGTGTCATCGGCCAATGCAACGGGATCGAACTCCATGACTCTGGCTCCTGCTCGCGGAGAGGAATCGCAGACGGGATGCGAGAATTGTACGCGATGGGTCAGTCCAAGTCCCAGAGCGTGATGGTGCCTTTCTGCCCGCTGCCGACGGCCGCGACGTTCCCGTCCGGCGACACCGCGAGGCAATCGAGTCCGCCGGTCTGGAAGGTGTAAGTGCGGTCGAGCGTGAGCGAAAACGTGTCCCAGCACTTCACGGTGGCGTCGCGGCTCGCGGTCCAGAGACGCCTCCCATCCGGCGCAAGCGCCATCGCGGTGATGCGCCCGTCGTGACCCTTCAGTTTCGTTTTGAAGAGGCCGCCAGGGAGCGAGTAAACGACGATCTTCCCGCCGACGAGCGCGAACAGGTGGCTGTTGTCGGCCGAGAACGCGAGGTCTTCGGGGGTGTAGTTCTTCACCTGAACTCTGGTCGATCGCGGAGGCGATGCGATCGGGGGCCATTGGTAGATCAAATGACCAACGGCGAGGTGCGAACCGCTTGGTGACACGCCAATTGCCTGTGCCCGCGCGGGCCACGTCGGTCCGGGAAGTGAGTGGAGTTGTTCACCGTCCGCGAAGCGGGACTGGTAAACGGCAACAGGATTCATCGGGCAGACGAACACCGACTCACCGTCGGGAGCTGACTTAACCGCGAGGACTTCGTCGAACGTGTGAGTGAACGCTACCTCTTCGCGTTCCAAGTCAACGAACACCAGCCCGATTGCGGGTTGCGAGACGACCACGCGGGCGCCGTCGCCGGACACCACGAGATGGCGCAGCGGCCCTGTTGCATCGCCGGGCATTCGGAGCATATCGTCCACTCGCAACGGGATACGGGCTTGCTCCGTACCGGTGAGCGGATCCCAGACCGTTACGCACTCGTCGGCGCCCGCGGACACGAGGAACCGGCCGTTTGGCCCGAACGCCAGCGCCGTGACCGCTTCTTCGTGTGCGTGCCAGGTGAACATGACGCGGCTCACCGAGGATGATGGGGAAAGTGAGAGCTCGGCCCGCGCCGCGGTTCACTTCTTCTTACGCGGCTTGGCCGGCTTCTTCGCGGCCTTCGGTTGCGCGCTCGCCTTCGGTTTCTTCGCCGCTCGCGGTTTCGCGGGTGGAACCGCCGCAGGCGGGGGCGTCAGCGACTGTTCCGCGCCGCCGAGCCGCGCGTTCAGCGCGAGAACCAGTTTCTTCGGGGCGACCGTACGGTAACTCTCGTCGATCCACTCTTCCAACAGATCGATCGGCAACTCGTCGCCAGAGCGGAATGTGCATGTCACCCAACCGCTTTTTCCCAGACCGTAGCCGGTCGGCTGTGCGAAAGGTTGCGTCAGCGCGTACCGGCCCGAGTCCGGGAGTTTCATCGTGGTCGATAACACGCCATCATTCATCGCCAGGATCAGGAAGATTTTCGTCTTCACCTTGATCGCGCGGTGACCCCACGGGAACTCTTCCGTCGCCTGTGGGTACGTCATTGCAAGGTCGCGCAGCACGGTTTCACTTTGCGCAAGCGGGTCGGTGTCGAGCATGGAACTGCTACCTGAAGCAGAGGACAGAAAGGCAGTATTCACCACAGAGTCACAGAGAACACAGAGGAAGGCAAATACCGAGAAGATTGAAATCAATGTTTCTGTTCTTCTTGCGGTCGTTGCCTTCCTCTGTGTTCTCTGTGACTCTGTGGTGAATACTGCCTTTCTGTCCTCTGTTTTCGGGGGCGCACCTCCAAAACAGGCGCGATTCGTAAAAAATGCTGTCTGATCGACAGTTAGCCGTTCGTCCGATACAATGTCGAGTCTGCTAGGCCGCTCATGCCACTCTCACGGGAGTGCCCTGCGTCCCGGTCGATCCCGCCGCTCCTGCTTTGCCTCTCCAAAGACGACGCCGAGGGATACTCATGCTGCGTGTCGGTTTTGTTCTCGCTGTGTGCGTCGGTTTCGCCGTACCCGCGATGGCCGCCACCCCACCGTCCCCCGATCCGAAGTCTTTGACGATTCCGCCGGAGGAATTGTCGAAGGCACGCGAACTCGTCCAGAAACTCGGCAGCGAGACGTACACGGACCGCGAGAACGCGGAGCGCGATCTCGCCGCGATGGGCCGCGCCGCTCGCAACGCGCTGCTCGACGGCGCGAACGCCGACCCGGACCCCGAAATCCGCTCCCGGTCCCAGTCGCTGTTGAAACGGGCCATCGCGCTCGAAACGAAAGCTCGTCTCGACACCTTCCTGGCCGACACCGACGGTAAGTACGAACACGACCTCCCCGGTTGGAACCGGCTTCGGGCCACGGTCCGCGGCGACTTCAGCATGTTCGGCTGGACCTGGACCGGACGCAGTAGCACCGCGACCGAAAAGGCCGCGCGCGAACTGTTCGTCGAGTTCCTCAAAGCCCCCGGCGGGCGCCAGTTGCTCAGCGCCCTCGGTTCGGGCACCACGGACCTCGGACCGACCATCGCGCAGCTCAAACAAGACCTCTACTACGCCCGACTCAACCGCGCCGGTGCCCCCGCGCGGACCGTAACGATGATGGAAGTCGCGGTGATCCTGTTCGCGGATTCGCAGGTGCCGTTCAAGGGCGGCGCCCGGAACACGTTGTTCACCAACGTGCTGACCACCTCGGGTGTAGTGCAGGCGACCAACGGCACCGACGGCAAAGCGCAAGCGATGAAGGCGATCCTGCTCGCGTGGATCGATACCCGGACCGACGCCTACGAGATGTACTCGGCGATGAACCTCGCGACCAACGCCGGGAGCCACGACGTCGCGGTCCGCGTCGCCCTGCGGTTGCTCGGCACCGCCGGTGCCACGCCCGTGTACCGCGGATACGCGTTCAACACCCTCGTCCGTGCGAAGTCCAAGGAACACCTGCCAGCGGTCGAGAAACTCATCGGCGACGAAACCGTGGTGACGACGATCGGCGCCGGGGTCGTCAACGGAAAACAGGTTCTCACGACGATCACGCTGGGCGACATGGCGCTGGCCGCAGCCGCGCTGATGACGGACCAAAAGGTCGAAGATTACCACGTCGTCGATCGTTTGAAGGGAAGCTCCACGGCGACGATCACTTACACGCGATTCAGCATCCCTGAGGACAAGCGGAAAGACGCGGCGGCGAAGTGGAAGGAGTGGCGCGAAAAGAATCCGTAAACGTGCGGTTCGCGTCGGAAGTTGCAACGGGCGCGCACACCACGCCCCAAATTGTGGTTGGCGCCGCGGGTGTGATGCGTCATTCTTTTAGATAGTGCGCGGGACGCGTGAAGAATCGTAAGGTGCTGAGGGACAACCCATGAACCGGCTTCGGGCGATGCTGTTGGTGTGCGGGGCGTTCGCCACGGGACCGCTGTTCGGCGCGTCCCCGGACCCGAAGTCGTTGACGATTCCGCCGGAAGAACTGTCCAAGGCGCGCGAGCTGGTCAAGCGGATGGGGAGCGAAGGTTACCGCGAGCGCGAGGAAGCTCAGGCCGAACTCGCCAAGATGGGTCGGACCGCGAAGCAGGCGCTCGTCGAGGGCGCGACCACCGACCCCGACCCCGAGATCCGCTCCCGCAGCGTCCGGTTGCTGCCCAAGGCCGAGGCCGACGACCTGAAGGCCCGGATCGACACGTTCCTTGAAGACAAGGACGCCAAGTTCGACCACAACCTGCCCGGCCTGAAGGCGTTCCGCAAATCACTCGGCGCGAACGCGGAGTCCCGTGCACTGTACGTCGAGATCCTCAAGTCGCCGTACAACCTGGACATGTTCGCCGCGATGGACCGGAGCGAGGTCGAGGGCGGTCGCGCCGTCTCCGACCGCCGCAACACCCTCTACAGCGACATGATTCAGCGCAACAACTTCCGCGGCGGCGTCTCGCCGACACCGCCGAAGCAACCGACCCTGCCGGACATCGCCGCAGTGCTGTTCGCCGAGTCCGAAATCCCTTACGAACACATTCCCCGCACCACCATCCAGTGGCAGCAGGTAAGCGGCGTCCTGCTGTTCCAACAGAACGCCTCGATGCAGGCGATTAACGGCACCGGGGCACACGCCGCGGCGTACAAGGTCATCGTCGGCAAGTGGCTCGGCAGCCGCAATGACCCGCAAGACCTCGCCCAACTCGTCTACCAACTCGGAAACAACAACCTCAAGCAGTTCCCCGAAGCCGCGCCGTTGCTCCGCCGCATCGTGATGCTCGACGGTGTCCAGGGCTACGCCAAGGGCCAGGCGCTCAACTTCCTGGTTCAACAGGGCGGGAAAGAGGAGGCCAAGTTCCTGAAAGCGATCGTCCGCAACGAGGTGCGGGTGGGCGACTACCCCGACGTGTTCAAGAAAGGCGAGAACCCGGACAAGGTCGTCTCGATGGGTGCCGACGCGATGGTTACGCAGGTCTGGTTCCAACGGAACCCGAATGGCGGCGTCGCGGAGATGCACTCGGTTTCGATGCGTGATGTGGCGTTCGCGTTCGTCCTCACGCAGGCCGGGTTGAACATGAAGGACTACGGGTTCGAGACGCAACCGAACCAGAACTTCAACCCGACGCCGGCTGGGTTCGGCCAGTACGCGTTCACGTCCGAGGAGAAGCGGCAGGCTGGATTCGTCAAGTTCGGCTGGTATCAGTTGAAGCAAAGCCTGAAGGATCCGAACGACAAGACGACGCCCCCGAAGACGCCGGCCCCGACTCCCGGTCCGGGCCCAGGGCCTCGCCCGATCAAGGATCTCCCGGTGCCGCAGGTCGCGCAACCGGCTCCGGCTCCACAGATCCTGCTGCCAGCACCAATCAAGTAAGGCCGAACACGAACAGCCGCCCCGAAAGGGCGGCTGTTCTCATTTCCGCCGCAGTTCGGTACTCGACACGTCGGCCCGGAAGTCGGCTTCCGTCAGCAGCCCGAACAGTTCCGCGAACTCCGCCACGAGCGCGCACGCGTCCCACACGCGAAACGCGCCGTTGGCATCGACGCGCCCGCCGACAACGAGCCGACACCCGCGATCGAGCAACTTGCGAAGGGCCGCGTCGCGCCCGGATTCACCACCGTAATATTTCGGGTCTATCACGCGAACCGCGGTGTCCCAACCGAGTACGAACGCAGCACCGGGGAACAGATCCGCTTTCGCCTCGAAGGTCGCGGCACGCGTGACCCACACCGGCGCGAGGCCCAAAAACTGCGCCACACGGCGTTCGACTTCGTCGCGCGGTAATTCGGGTTTGTCCGCGTTCGCGACGGACAGTTCGAAGTGAACTTCAGTGCCGAGGCGCGCGGACGCGACTGCGGCGAGACTCGTGTGCCCGTGGTGCAGCGGGTTGAACGACCCCGGTAAGAGCGCGAGCGGCGATGGGCCGGTGCGCACGGTGCCCGTGGGTTCCACGCAAACGATCGATTGGGATTGGAGTAAGTGCCACATCTTCATCATTGAAGAGTGTTAACCACAGAGTCACAGAGAACACAGAGAGCAGTCCAAAGCAGAGAGAACAGAAGAATTGATTGCTGTCTTTCTCGGTATTTGTCTTCTCTCTGTGTCCTCTGTGACTCTGTGGTGAATACTCTTCCTCTTCACTTCGCACGCGGTTCGACGCCCAGCATGTTCCGCACGAAGAAGTCCATCCGTCGCCGGTTACCATAAGGCGATTCGGCCGCGCCGTGCCCGGCGCCCGGTACGATCAGCAAATCGAAGTCCTTGTCTGCTTTGATGAGCGCGTTCGCGACCTGCATTGTGCTGGCCGGGTCCACGTTGCGGTCGAGTTCGCCGACCACAAGCATCAGTTTGCCCTTCAGCTTGTGCGCCTGCGTGACGTTGGACTGCTCCGCGTAGTGCGCTCCGATCGGCCACGACATCCACAATTCGTTCCACCAGATCTTGTCCATGCGGTTGTCGTGACACCCACAGTCGCTCACCGCCACCGTGTAGAAGTCGCCGTGCGCGAGTAGCGCCCGCGTGCTGCTCTGCCCACCTGCGCTTCCGCCGAAGATACCGACGCCTTTCGAGATGTCCATTTCTTTGTGCTTCTCGGCTGCCGCCTTGATCCACAGAATGCGGTCCAGGAACCCGCTGTCGCCGAGGTTCTTCCAGCACACGTCGTGGAACGCCTTGCTGCGCCAGTTCGTGCCCATGCCGTCGATCTTCACGAGGATGAACCCAAGTTCGGCTATGCGCAGTTCGGACGGCGACGCGGTGAAGCCCTTGCGGACGTGATGGTCGTGCGGACCCGCGTAGATGTACTCGATGACCGGATACTTCTTCTTGGGATCGAAGTTCGACGGCCGGATGATGTAGCCGTGGATGTCGGTCTTCCCATCGCGTGCCTTCGCGACGAAGCGTTCCGGGTAGCTCCAACCCGTCTTCAGGAGCGCCGACGCGTCGGCTTTCTCCAGATCGCACACCTTCTTGCCGTCGGACGTGCGGCGCAGCTCCGTGACCGGAGGCAGATCGACGCGCGAGTAGGTGTCGATGAAGTATTTGCGGTCTGGGGAGTATCCGATGCTGTGCGTGCCGTCGCCCGCGGTGAGCTTCGTTAGCTCGGTGCCGTCGAGTTTCACGCGCGCGAAGTGAACGTGATACGAGTCTTGCCCTTCGTGAATGCCAAGCGCGCGGAACCACACTTCGCGGGTCTTCACGTCCACGCGTTCGACGCTGCGAACGACCCATTCGCCTTTCGTGATGTTCTTCGCCTTCCCGGTCGCGAGATCGACGAGGTACAGGTGATTCCAACCGTCGCGTTCGCTCATCCAGATGACTTCGTTGGTATCGTCGAGGTAGTTCACGTAGAGCTTGTTCGCGTAGTCGAAGAACGTCTTGCACTCTTCGTTGACGACGGCCGTGACCTTGCCGGTGGTCGCGTCGATGTCGAGCAGTCGCATGACGGTGTGGCCGCGCTGGTTGTACGTGAAGTAGAAGTGTTTCGAGTCCTTCGACCAGTGTTCGTTGCCGACCGCCCACGGGTTCGGGAACAACTCGTCCGACACCGCGATTTCCTTCTTGTTCTCGATGTCGAACAGGTGCGGCTTGGGCAGCGGAATCGCGTCGCCTGGCTTGAGGTAGTTGTACGTGGACGTGACCGGCTGAAGCTGCGTGCGCGGCGACGACTCGACGAGCGTGACCTTGCGGTCGCCACCAGCTTTTGTCCTGATCGCGATGAGCTTCTTCGAGTTCGGGGACCAGTGGATGCGGCCGTAAGAGTCGTCCGCCTTGCCGTCGGTGCTGAGTTGCGTTTCTTCCTTGCTCTTCGCATCGCGCAGCCAGACGTTGCTGTCTTTGGTGAACGCGGACCACTTTCCGTCCGGCGAGTCACCGCCACGCCGCGGCGGCTGGAGCGCCCGCACGAACGCGGCGTCTTCGTCCGCTTCCTCTTCCTCGAAGTTTTTCTTCTTCGGCGGGTTATTCGGCTTCGCGTCCTTCGGCAACTTGTCCTCGGTGACGACCGCGCGCGTGCCCTTCGCCGCATCGACCAGCACGAACTCGTTCTTCGCGTTCTTGTACCAAAAGCGGGTGCCGTCGGCGGTCCAGTTCGCCTCGACTTTCGCCGAAGTCACCTTCCCCGCGGTCCACTTGAAGACGCTGTTCGCGCGGTCGTAGTCGTCTTTCGTGCCTTGCGCGGCCGCGAGCGGTGCGAGGAAGAGGAGGACGAGAAAGGCGAGCGGGCGGTGCATGGGGAACCTCGGGGCGATGCTATTTTCACACAGCATAGTCGAGGGCACGGCGCTTTCAAAGTCGCAGGCACACTCCGTGTGCCGTCGATTCGCACCGCGTTTCCGAGTTGCACAGCAACGGCACATGGAGTGTGTCTGCGACTTTGAAAGTGGGTCTACGCCGCGAGGCGACTCGGATCGATCTGCGTCACCTGAAGACGCGCGACGAGAATCGGCTTCTTCGCCTTCAAAACTAATACGCGCCCGATGAGCCGTTCGAGGAGCATCAGCGGCAGGATGCGCCACGCGTGCGGTAGTTCGCCGCGGCGCAGATGGCGTTTCATGACGCGCTGCTCGCCGAACTGACCAAACGCGCGGCGCAGTTCGCGGGCGGTGGTTTTCGGAGCGGTCGCGGGGTCCGGCGGGCGGCGCCAGAAGAGCCGTTGCAACGGGAACAGTCGCTCCTGCCAGAACGCGGTGTCGTAGTGCGCCGGGAACAGCCCGATCACCTTCCCGCCAGGCTTCAGAACGCGGAAACACTCGCGGATGCGGAGCGGGTCCGGTTCGGTCGCGTCGTAGAGCGCGTTCCACGTCACCACGTCGAACGCGCCGCCGCTAAACGGTAACTGCGGACCGGTGAGCGCGACGAACTCGGCGGGAAGGCCGTGCCGGACGAAGTTGTCTCGGATCAAGTGCGGGTAGTCGTTGGGCGCCGACGCGACGGTGACGTTCGTGCCGGTGCGGGCGTAATGAACCGCGTCGGTGCCGAGTCCGCAGCCGAGGACGAGAAGCGATTCTCCCGGGTGACGGCCAAACTCCATCGCGTGCGGGAGCCAGCACCCGTGCCGCTGATACCGTTTTTGTTCCAACTCGTCGAACCAAGCCGCGGAATACGGTTCGCAGGCGCGCCGACTGCGGTGGACCGTGGGCGGGCGAATCAGTTCGCGTGTGGCGGCGGTATGCGGGTCAGGCGCAATCGGGGCCGTCGCGACCGACATCGGGAGCGGCGTGGCGTGTTCCGCCGAGCCATCTGGCCCGACCGCAAACAGCTTCAAGTTACCGATCCCGCTATCCATAAAGCGCACACCACGCCAGCTCCAGGTAAGATGACCCCACGCCATAGCGTCGGTAACGGGCTAGGTCAAGGGAGAGCGAGAACGGCGGTGCGACATGTCGAATCAGAGTGGAGGAACTATGAATCGGTTTTGGAACGCCGTCAAGCGAACGGTCACGGGCGACCCCAACCCGCCGCCGGACATCGAAGCGACGCTGTCCGCGATGCGCGCCAAGACGCCCGCGCCCGTGTTCTGGCTGCTCGGCAAGACGCAGTCCGGCAAAACATCGCTGGTGCGGTTCCTCACGGGCGCCGAGGACGCCGCAATCGGGTCCGGGTTCCGCCCCTGCACCAAGACTTCCAGGCTTTACCAGTTCCCCACACCTGACGCACCGCTGCTCACGTTCCTCGACACCCGCGGCGTCGACGAACCCGGCTACAATCCCACAGAAGACATCGCACAGTTCGACCCGACGGCGCACGTCGTCATCGTAACGGCGAAGGCGACCGACTTCGGACAGGGGAACGTGCGGCACGCGCTAGAGCGCATCCGCGCGGCGAGCCGGTCGCGTCCGGTGATCCTCGTCGTCACCTGCCTGCACGAAGCGATTCCAAGACAGCCGCACCCGACACCGTACCCGTTTGGTGAATTGGCGGAAACAGGGGACTTAAGCTCCCCGCCCACCGAAGAGATTCCGCAGCACCTCCGCGAGTGCATCGACGAACACCGGCGCGCGTTCGCGGGTCTGTTCGACGTGTGCGTGCCGATGGACCTCACAAAAGCCGAGGACGGGTTCGCCGATCCGAACTACGGTGGCAAACAGTTGAAGCAGGCGCTGTTGAAGGTGTTGCCAGCCGCGTACCGACAGACACTCCTGAGGCTGAAGGAAGCGACCGAAGCGTTGAAGGACGCACACCAGCGGCACGCGGAGCCAATCATTCTGGGTTACACGTCGCTGGCCGGGACCGCGGGCGCGGTGCCACTGCCGTTCGTGGACATGGTGCTGTTGCCGGGCATTCAGGCGAAGATGGCGCACCACATTGGTCAGATTTACGGTCAGCCGATGACCACGGAGCGATTGCGCGAACTGGCCGCGGCGCTCGGTGTCGGGATGATCTCGCGGCAACTGGTGCGGCAGGCGGTGAAGTTCATTCCAGTGGTCGGGTCGGCGGTGGGGGCGACCGTGGCCGCGGCCTCGACCTACGCGCTCGGTCGCGCGCTGTGCTTCTACTTCGAGGCGGTGTGCGAAGGGCACGTGCCGACGCCCGACGCGCTGCGGAAATACTATCACGAGCACTACTCCGCCGCCGAGAAGCAGTGGAAGGCCGACCACCCGAAGGGGGCGCAGGAAGTAAGAACCTCTCCCCCCAACCCCCTCCCCTAAGAAGGGAGGGGGAGTAAGCGGTGCGGCTGGCGCCACACCTTCTTCGGCCGCGAGCGCGAGCGAGTCGGCTCTGACTCCCCCTCCCTTCTTAGGGGAGGGGGTTGGGGGGAGAGGTTGCCTTTATGACCCGGTTTCGCATCGCGTTCCTGATCGTGCTATTCGTCACGCCGTTCGCGTTCCTCATGGGCGCGGGCGGCTACCACCTCTGGACGACCGGTCTGGTCGTGTGGACGTGGTGGCCGATGGTGATATCCATCGCCCTCGCGTACTACCTCGCGTACCGGTGGACCCGGCGCAGCACGCTCCCACCCACTGACGACCAGCCGGGCTACTGGACTGATCGCGATAAGACCGCGTGGGCGAAGGTCACCGAAAAAGCGAAGTCGTTCGAGACGATCACCACCAAGCAACTCGAAGACCCGAAACACTACAGCGACCTCGCGCTGGACCTCGCGAAGCAAGTCGCGGAGTTGTACAACCCCGGTGCGACCGACCCGTTCGACCACCTCACGCTGCCGGAAGTGCTCGCGTGCATCGAACTCGCGTCCGCGGACCTCGATGAACTCGTGCAGAAGTACGTTCCCGGCTCGCACCTCTTGCGCATTCGCGACATGAAGCGGGCGCGCAAAGCGGTCGAGTACTACAAAGTTGGCCAAAACATCTACTGGGCCGGGGCCGCGGTGCTCGATCCGCTCCAAACGGCGATTCGCTACCTCGCATCGAAGGCCGCGCTCGGCACGCTGCTCGACAAGCTCCAGAGCAACGTGATTCTGTGGTTCCACACCGCGTTCATTCACCACCTCGGCCGCTACCTCATCGAACTGAACAGCGGGCGGCTGAAGGTCGGCGTGAAGCGCTATCGCGAACTGCTCGCGCTGCACCAGCCGCCGCCGATGGACGACCCGAACGAGCGCCCCCCGGTTTCGACCGCGCAGATCGGCGACGCAACGATCACCGCCACGGCCAACACCGCGACCGGTCCGAAGGCGATCGCGGTGAGTATTCTCGGTTCAGTGAAGGCCGGGAAGTCGACCCTCGTGAACGCGTTGCTTGGGCGCGCCGCCGCGACCGTGGATCGCCTGCCGGTGACCGCCGGCGTGCGATACGACTACACGCTCCCAGGCGGCCAGCCAGTGAGCATTCTCGACACCAGCGGCTACGGGCAGGACGGACCGACCGATGAAGACTTCGCCGCCGCGGTGGAAGCGTCGCGCGAAGCCGACCTCATCACACTGGTGACGCAGGCAACGGTCCCTGGCCGGCAGCCGGACGTGGACTTACTCGACCGCTTGCGAGCGTGGTTCGCGGAGAAACCGCACTTGCGGATGCCGCCGGTGGTGGTGGTCGTTTCGCACATCGACCTGCTCAGCCCGAAAGCGGAGTGGGCGCCGCCTTACGACTGGAAGACCGGCACACGACCGAAGGAGCTGAACATCCGCGAGTGTGTCGGCGTTGTGAAGGAGCAACTCGGCGACCGCGCAACGGACATCGTGCCGGTGTGCGGGCTGCCTGGTGAATCGTTCGGCGTGACGGAGGGGCTAATCCCCGCGATCGTGTCGCACCTCGACCATGCCCGCGGCGCCGCGGTGTTGAAAGCATTCGAGCTTGAGGCCGGTACGGGGAAGTACGAGAAACTCGGCGAGCAGGTGATCGCCGGCGGCAAGCAGGTGCTGAACGTGCTGCGAGACGTGTTCAAGGGGAAATAACCCCGGCTCGCCGGAGGTTTTGGTTTTGCCCTCTCCCCTTGCGGGAGAGGGCAAGAAAAACGCTCGATGGCATCACTGGTTGAAATGCCCTTTGAAGTGACCCGGGTTCTCCACCAACATGCCGTACATCTCCGGACGCCGCCAGTTCACGCGGTCGATCTCGTACGTGCCGACACACGTCACCACGCGCTTCTGACGCGCTGCAACCGGGTCCACCTCAAGCGTGAAGATCGCGTCTTCGTTCTCTGGCGCGAAGTGCAGCACGTTCCCCATGTAGTCCGCGGCCGAACTCAAGCCGATGTAGTCAAACCCGCTCTCGGTGCCGACGCGATTCACCGCGAGGTAGTAGATGTGGTTCTCCCACGCCCGCGCCGCGGACACCAACTCCGCCATCTTGCGGGCGTTGGTCGCCCAGTTGGTCGGCAGCACGACGAGATCCGCGCCGAGCAGCGTGAGGATGCGGGCGCATTCGGGGAAGCTGCCGTCGAAACAAATGTTCATGCCGATCTTGAGGCCGCCGAGGTCGTGGACCGCGAGCGCCCGGTCGCCGGGATCGGTGAAGCGGTCGGCGCCTAAACACGGCAGGTGCAGTTTGCGATACCCCGCGACGAACCCGTGCGGACCCACCAGCGCGGACGCGTTGTAGAGTTTGCCGTCGGGCGCGGCTTCGAGCATCCCGAAAACGGCCCACACGCCTAACTCCGCGCACGCTTTCGCGATGAAGTCCGTGCTCGGTCCCGGAAGCGGTTCGGCCGCGGTCAGCGCGTGCTCGCGCGACTCGAACCCGTAGCCCGAAAGCACGCACTCCGGGAACACCGCGAGCTGCGCGCCGCGCGCCGCGGCTTCGCGCAACTTCGCGACGATCGCGCCGCGGTTCGCACCGAGATCGCCCAGAGCGCAGTCCATCTGCACGCCGGCCACGGTCCAGTTCGACATGGGAACCTCTTGAGTTGTCTCAAGTCGGCAAGTCGCAAGTCGCAAGTCCCAAGTCGAAGACCAAAACCGTTCTTGTCTTCGACTTGGGACTTGCGACTTGCCGACTTGAGACTCATTTAGCAGCTCGTTCGATGAGTTTGAGGTAGTTCTCGGCGTTCTGCGTGGTGATGGCGGCCAGGCGCCAGCCGGCCGGCGGCTCGCGGCGGGTCTGTTTGAACCACTCCTTCGCCGCCGGGATGTCACCCTGGAGCAGCGAGAGGTCGCCGCGCCGCGAGAAGAACTGGGCGTCCTGTTGCATCTTGCCGGCGATCTCCTCGCGGATCGTGAGCGCTACCCGGTAGTGTTCAAAGAGGAACCGGAACGCAAGGAAGGACGGGAGCATCCCACCACCGGGAACCGGGGGCGGCATCTTTCCGAGTTCGGCGAGGAACATCTTGTTCGGGTCGATCTTGGTCTTCGCGACGTTGGCCAATAGCGCGTCCAGCCCAAGCGCCCTGCCGTCCAACCCCGCGAGCAGTTCGCCGGCCGCCCGGTACTCGCCCGCGAGCACCGCCTTCTGGTACTTCAGAACCTGCGCCAACGGTGCCTGGCCGGATCGTTCGATCGCCATCGACGACTTCGAGTCGCCCAGCCCCTTCTCGCCCAAGAGTTCGTCCGCGTTCTCGATGCGCCCGGCGGCGAGTTCCAGTGCGACACGACGCAGCGCCCCGAGCGCCTCGTCTCTCCCGTACTCTTTGGCGAGATCGGTGTCGGTGCTGTTCAGGATGTTCAGGGCTTCGCCGATCATGCAGTTGTCGATCGCGTTCTGCACGACGTCGGGCACCTTCGGGGCGCGCGCCTTGCGGGCCTCGAACCGGTCGCGGTAGCGGATCTCCTCGTTCTCCAGATTCTTCAACTGGTCTTCCACGTTCTTGACGATCGTTCGCGCGGCCTCGCCCCCTTCCCCCGCGAGGTCCGCCGGCGCGTACTCGAGTGCCCGCTGCAGGGTCTTGCGGGCGAGATCGATGGGCAGGAAGAACGGTGTGCCGTTGGCGAACGGGCGCACGTCCGGCGAGATCGGGCGCCCGCGAACCGCGGCTGTGGGCACGCGCTCGATGGTTCCCTGCCGGGTCTCCAGAACCGTGCTACCCAGCAGTTCCCACAGTCCGGGAATATCGATCGGAAAGCCGATGTGGCTGGCCATTTCCCTCTTTGTAACCGGGTCGCGCCACGTGGCCCGCTGTCCCAGGTACACGTTCGCGAGTTCCAACGCGACCTGCGTGGCGAAAATCGCGAACTGCCCACGCTTGTACCGACCCGGCGGCGGGAACCGTTCCAGGCACTGGCGCAGCGCGGTCACGATGCCGAGCGCCCGCTCGCTCTCGGTCAGCGGCAGGTCCGGGTCGCGCAGCGACTGGGCGAGCGCGTAGTACGCGTCCAGATGGTCCGGGTCTTTGGCGATCGCCGCGCGCGCCGCACGCAGTGCCAGCAGCGGGATCGCCCGGCGCGCGGCAACGAAGTCCTCCTCGGCCTCGCCCGGCGCGGGTTGCTTGGGCCGGGCCGGGAATCGGAGTGTGCCGTTCACGTCGGCCCCGAACACCGCGAACCAGTGGAGCGAGTCGTGGGTGGACGGCGGCTGGAAGAACACCATCGCGCTCAGTTGTTGGCGGACCTGTTGGCGCGCGAGCAACCCCTGCTTGTACTCGAGCCACCCGATCGCTTCGGCGGCACCCGGCGGCGCGGGCCGCGTGGCCCGTCGGAACGCGTCGAGCGCTTGATCCAAATTGGTTTGAGGTTGCGCCAGCGGCTGTTGCACCACCGGGTCGATGGTGACCTTCACCCCGGGACCGAACGCCTTCGCGACCGGGTCGAGGCGCAACTTCGCGAACGACGGCTTGCCGCTCTCGTTCGCGGGGCGCCAGCCGAACACCGTGGTGCGCCCGTCCGCGTGCCACACAGACCACTCGCCCCACCGCAGATACAACGATTGCGTGGTGGTCTGGGCGTACAGCCGCAGGGTGGTGCCGTCGGCGGACCCAACGTTCACCACGACGTACTCGGCGCCCCGGCGAGTCAGCACCTCGGCCGCGTCCCGCGGGTTCGGTGGTTCGTCCTGCACCTGGATCAGTCCCAGTCCCCTGCGAACCGCGACGTAGTCCGCCAGTTCGCGCCGGTGGTGCCGGAACCGGGCGTTGACGAATACCTTCTCCTTCGGCGCGTGCCACGCCATGTAGTTCGCGAGATCGGTGTTCGTGACGAACCCGCGAGCGTCGGGGGGGAGCGCGTCGGCGTCGCGCCACTGTTGGAACTGCTCGGCGGTCTGTACCAGCGCCGGGTCGGGTTCGACGGCCCAAACCACGCGCCGCGCGTACTCGGGTTTGGCTACGTCCGGGTGGACCCAGCCGGGGTACGCGAGGACACACAAGAGGCACACTGCCAGGACCGAGAGAACGCGCCCGCCGGACGAACCGATCAAGAGCAGGCGGGTTCGCGGGTCGCCTAGCGTTTTGAGTTCCGCGCGCGCGCCGAACGCGTTCAACTGTGACGCCACCAGCGGCACCGCGACGATCGCGAAGAACGGGATAGCGAACACACTCAGGAGGCTCAACACACCGAACCCGAGCCACAACGCGACGTGGGCGATGCGAACCCGACCGATGCCCAAGAAGCTGGCGGGACCGAGGATCACAGCGCCCACCACGAACAGGATTACGTAGGCCAAGCCGTTCACGTTGTAGCCGAGCGAGGCGTTATTGAGGTAGATGCTGTCGTGCGGGGCGATCAGTATCTGCCGGAGCCGCGGGTCGGCCCCGATCCCGTTCGCGCCGGTCAGCTCGAACGGCAGTTCCCAGATGCGGACGTGGTGTGGGGTCAGCGTGCATGCGAGGATACCGATCCCAAGCGCTTTCGCGAGCATCTCGGCGCTGGGCAACCGGCCGAGCGGTTCTGTGTTCGCGGCGTCTTCCGGTTCGTCGGGCGTGTTGAACCCGTACTTCTGAATCAGGTTGCCGAGGATCAAGAGTACGAGCGCGAGCGGTCCCATGAAAAACCACTGGTCGCAGTTCGCCCACACCCAGAACGTGATTCCGATGGCGCCCGGGAACCGCCACGAGTCTTTCTTCTGCGGCATCCTGAACAGGATGTACAACGTAACCGCGAGGAGGAGTATCGACACGACGTGCGGGCGGAGCGTGAACTGCGGCGCGGCGGCGAGTACGCCGACGCACGCGCACGCGGCCCAGGGCCACAGCGAGAACTGCGGCCGGCGGATCGCGACGAGCAGACCGAACGCGAGAGCGACGACGAGCGCCTTGGCACCGACGAGTACCTGACCGGTGCCGCCGTAGAGCACGTACGCAGCGGCGTCGGTGAGCCAACTGTGGTTGACCCAGGTGCGGCCTTCGGCGCTGTAGCTGAACGGGTCGCTGCCGCCGGGGAAGTATTCGCCCGCGAACATCCGCTTACCGGCAGCGAGGTGGATCCACAGGTCCGTGTTGCGCGCGACAAACGACGACGCGACAAACGCGAACACCAGAACCAGCCCGACGAGCGCGGCGTCGATGCCGCTGTACCACGCGGGCCACGTCACGGGCTTCGGTCCTGTCTGGGGCGAGCCGGGAGCGTCTGCGACCGGAGTTCCCAGGGGATTGGCATTCGGTTGTTCGTCGGGTGTGCCGGGTGAGTTCTCGTCCGGCGTGCCGTCGCTGGGGGGCGGGGGCGGGGGCGGCGGGGCGGACAGCTTCACGACGACCTCTGGAATGATGGCGCGAGTACGAGCGTGGTATCACGCTAGGTTCTCTCACAAGTACGGTCAAGCAGTGGCGGAAGTTCAGTCGGAGCTTTCAAACCGGTTCCGTTGGAGAAGGAATCGGCCTCGTGTAAGATGGCGAATACTCGGTGACACAGAGGAAATCCCGATGACACGGTTCGCGTTTGCCGCTTTCGCACCGCTCATCGTTTGCGTTTTCGCGTTCGCGGCGGAGAAGGAACCCTCGCCCTCCGAGAAAGGCTACAAGGCACTCACACAAACCGCGTTCATCCCCGCGTTCTGGACGCAACAAGCCGTTCCGAACGTGTGGAAGCAATGGGGCGTCGCCGAAAAGCCCGCGGATTACGACGCGGCCGTACTCGAACGCTACGGCTTGCACGCGGCCCCGTACCCGAACGACGGGCTGCCGATGGGACTGCGCAAGGCCAGTCGCGTGCTGAACGTCGGTGTCGGGATCGACTGCATGTTGTGCCACGCCGGGTCGATCTTGGGCAAGAGCTACGTCGGCCTCGGCAATTCCACGCTCGACGTTCAGGCGCTCTTCGAGGAGATGGCGAAGGCCGACGGGCTGAGCGGGAAACTGCCGTTCACGTTCTCGAATGTCCGCGGCACAACCGAAGCCGGCGGGTTCGGCGTGTACCTGCTCGGCTTCCGAAACCCGGACTTAACGCTTCGCTCACCGCGCAAGGAACTCGGGCTGCGCGACGACCAGTGCGAAGACGTGCCCGCGTGGTGGCTGATGAAGAAGAAGAAAACCATCTACCACACCGGCGCGACCGACTCGCGATCCGTCCGCACCCTGATGCAGTTCATGATGCACCCGTTCACCACGCCGAAGGACTTCGAGAAGCACGAACCAGCGTTCCGCGACATCCAGCAGTACCTCGTGAACCTCGAACCCCCGAAGTACCCGTTCCCGATCGACAAGGACAAGGCCGCGAACGGCGAAACGCTATTCAAAAACAACTGCGCGAAGTGCCACGGCACCTACGGCGAGAAGTGGACGTACCCGAACAAGGTGATCGCGCTCGACGAGATCGGCACCGACCCGACGCGACACAAGGGCATCGATATCGCCTACGGCAACGAGTACTCCGCGTCGTGGTTTGGGAAGGAGAAAATCGGTTGGTTCGTGAACGGGTTACCGCTGCGCGCGACGGACGGCTACCAGGCTCCGCCACTCGACGGCATCTGGGCGACGGCCCCGTACTTCCACAACGCGAGCGTGCCGACGCTCGACGGCGTGCTGAACTCGAAGGCCCGCCCGAAACTCTACACGCGTTCGTACAAGACCGACGAAGCGGACTACGACAAGGTGAAAGTGGGTTGGAAGGTGACGGAGGTGCGCGACCCGCCGAAACTCACACCGCCTGAGCTTCGCAAGATCTACGACACGACGAAGCCGGGTCGCGGCAACGCGGGCCACATCTACGGCGACGACTTCACCGACGAGCAACGCGCGCGGGTGATCGAGTACCTGAAGACGTTGTAGACGTGCTCGGTTAGCCGCAAGCGGAAGGCGAGCGTCCGCGCTCACCTTCCGCTTGCGGCTAACTTGTTTACCCTCTGGGTGTCAGCCGCGTGATCTGCCCAGTAAACGCGGGCCACTTCGCCACCAATTCCGCGCGGCTCGCGCTCTTGTAATCGGCGTAGTCGAAGCCGGGCGAGACGGTGCAGCCCAAGAGTGCGAAGCCCGTGTCGGCGATCAGGTGCGTGCCCTGCCACACGCCGCCGGGCACCACCAACTGCGGCACTTCCCCCGCGACGATGTCCGCGCCCAACACTACCTCACGCCCGTTGCCATCGGGCCACAGTTGCAGCATCCGCACCGGCGAACCGAGATAGAAGTGAAACACTTCGTCGCCGGGGAGTACGTGCAATTCGGAGACGTGCCCCGGCTTGAGCAGGTAGTAGATCGCGGTGGACACGCTGCGCGTCGCGTCGTACGCGGGCACCTGCGTGGTCGAGCGGTACGTTTCGCGGAAGAACCCACCCTCGACCGGGTGCGGTTGAAGTTGCAACAGGCGAATCACGTCGTCCGCGGTCATGGCTCCACTCCAAGAATTCAAAGACAGAGAGAATTTGCTCCCAAAACCCCTTGCGCCTGGGTTTCATGGAGTAGGACTGTGAGCATGACTGCGCCCTTGTGCCTGCCGACGGCTCCATCCAATTCCGGCTCGGCACGTCGAACCCGCTCGCAACGCAACCACATCGGCTTCGCGGTGCGGGAATTCTTCGACTCGAATGGCACCGATTCCACGCCGGCAGGAGCTGGTTCCCCACCAAGTGGAATATCATCCGCGATGCCGTCCGGGCATACTTGGCCAGACCACTCTACCGAGTTCCCAGCCCACCAACTGCGTAACTCGTCCCATCGTTCAAGTTCACCGCGCGGCGCGAAAGTTGGCCTTCCGCCTTTGCCCAACTTGTGGCATTCTCCCGAGTGCATGGACGCACCCGAACCAACCCCAATGCTCGCACCCCCGGCACCCGCACCCGCGCGACGGTTCTCGCGCCGCCGACTGCTCAAACTCGCGGGCGGTGCGACCGCGCTCGGCTTCGGTGCCGAGTTCCTGCGCGTCGTCGCCTTCACGAATGTTCACACCGTCATCCCGGGTCGCGTGTACCGCACGGCCCAACTGAAACCGGAGCAACTCCGGGCGTTCATCGCGGAGAAGGGCATCCGAACCGTCGTGAACATGCGCGGCGTGTGCAGCAACATGCCGTGGTACATCGACGAGTGCCGGACCACGCACACCGCGAACGTCAATCAGGAAGACATCACGTCCTCCGCGAAGCGCTTTCCGGCGTCCACCGAACTGAATCGCCTCGTCGATGTGCTCGACCACACCGCGTACCCGATTGTATTCCACTGCCAGCGTGGCGCCGACCGCACCGGCATGGCGTCCACGGTCGCGATGCTGCTTCTGACCGACGCAAGTCTGGCCCGCGCACGGCGCCAACTGTGGCCGCGCTACGGGCACGTCGCGGTCGGGCGCACCGCCGTGATCGACGCGTTTTTCGACTACTACGCGGCGTGGCTCGAATCGCGCGGCGAGACGCACACGCCGGACCGGTTCCGACGCTGGGCGAGCACCGACTACTGCCCCGGCCCGTATCGCGCGGAACTCTCCCTCATCGGTCCCACGACGTTCGCGACCGGACGCGGGTTCAGCGTCAACGTTCGCGCGCGGAACACGTCCGTCGAACCGTGGACGTTCACGCCCGGTGGCGCCGGCGGCATCCGGCTCCGGCACACGCTCACCCAACAGACCGGCGAGATCGTCCACCGGAGCCACGTCGGGCACCTGGCCCGCACCGTACACCCCGGCGAACACATTGACCTCGTGTGCGGCATCCCGCCGCAACCGGCCGGGAGCTACGCGTTCCACGCGGACCTGACCGAGGGCGAACCGATCCAACTGCTCGACACCGACTTCGTGCAGTACGGCTCCGAACCGCTCGCGGTGACGATCACGGTTTCGTAGGACAGGCCTCCCGGCCTGTCACAGTACAGCGGCGACAGGCCGGGAGGCCTGTCCTACAGAGGATTTCCCCCATGTCGCTCTTGTCCGTGGTCGTGCCGGTGAAGGACGAGCGCGAGAACGTGCGCCCGATGTTCGACCGCGTGCGCGCGGCGCTCGACGGCGCGCGATGCGGCCCGTGGGAACTCGTCTTCGTGGACGACGGCAGCACCGACGGCACATTCACCGAACTCGAAACCGTTGCGCGCGAGGACGCGCGCGTGAAGGTGGTCCGGTTGCGCCGCAATTTCGGCCAGAGCGCCGCGACGCAAGCGGGCCTCGACGCCGCCGCCGGGGACGTGATCGTCACGATGGACGGCGACCTCCAGAACGACCCCGCCGACATCCCGCTGATGCTCGCGAAGCTAAACGAGGGCTACGACGCGGTTCTGGGCCAGCGCGAGAAGCGGCAGGACAAGTTGCTACTGCGCAAGGTGCCGAGCTTCGCGGCGAACTGGCTGATTCGTAAAGTCCTGGGCGTGCCGTTCAAAGACTTTGGCTGTACGCTCCGCGCGGTGCGCCGCGAAGTTTTCGACGGACTGGTTCTCTACGGCGAAATGCACCGGTTCATCACGGCTCTGATCATGCAGCAGGGCGCGTCGGTGGCGCAGATGCCGGTGCGGCACCACCCTCGAACCGCCGGCAAGTCGAAGTACAACCTGACGCGGTCGGTGCGGGTGATGCTCGACCTGATGACGGTGAAGTTCCAGGGCAGTTTCCAGACGCGCCCGATGCACCTGTTCGGCGGCGTCGGGATGCTGTGCATGTTCGCCGGGTTCGTGAGCGTGATGGCGAGCGTGGTGATGAAATACACGACCGGTCCCGGCATGACGCAGAACCCGTTGTTCCTGCTCGGTGCGGTCGCGGGGTTGATCGGTGTGCAGTTCGTGTCGCTCGGCTTGATGGGCGAAGTTCTCACGCGCGTCTACTACGAGAGCCAGGGTAAGCGGCCCTACGTGGTTCGCGAACGCCGGAACCTGGATCGCACGGCCCTTCCTGTCGGGCGCGTCGCGGCGTAATGTGGTCCACCGCTCCGCGGCGGTTTTTCCGTTCTCATTTCGCGACAACGGGACCGCCGTGGAACGGCGGATCGCATTACAACTTTCCGCGTTGAAATGTTGCCCTTTGGTGGGCGAACCCGGAAGATAGTGGGGCGACTGCCATTTCCGAGGAGAGACAACCAATGTTCCAATGCAAGTGGGCGATCGGGGCTGCGGCCGTGCTGTTCGCGGCACTCAACCTGGGCCGCGCCGCCGACAACGACGTGTACGATCTCCGCGGCCCGGCCCCCGAAAAGGGCCAGGTGTACGTCAGCAAGGGCACGCTCAAGATCAAGGACGCCGACACCACCATGAAGGTGGCCGGACAGACCGTGAACCTGAAGATCAACCTCGAAGTCACCAGCGAGGAAGAGGCCAAGGTGCTCGCGGTGGACGGCCGCAACGTTACCAAGTGCCAAACCAAGATCATCAAGGAACGTGCCGACGTGACCGCCAACTTCGGCGGGCAGGAGATGAAGCACACCGAACCGACCGCGCTGGAAAAGGAAACCGTCATCAGCGAGCGCGACGGCAAGAAGTGGAAGCACGTCCTCGTGGACAGCAAGCCGACCGAGAAACAGAAGAAGGAACTCGACAGCCGCAACGGGATCGAGAACGACGACGACCTGTACCCAGCGGATAAGGTCAAGGTCGGGCACGCGTGGAAGGTGGACGCGTCCGCGCTCACCAAGATGCTTGGCAACTCGTTCAGCGACGTGAAGGGTTCGCTCGACCAGAAGTTCGTCAAGATCGAAGACGTGGACGGCGAGAAGTGCGCCGTGATCGAGTCATCCGGCAAGCTCACCGCGAAGATGAAGGACGACGGCGAACCGACCATCGACGTGGAGATGGAACTGAAAGTCACCACTCACAAGTCGCTCAAGACCGGCGTGAACATGAAGGAGAAGTTCACGGGCAAGATCAAACTGGAAGGCACGCAGAAGATGGACGACATCAAGGTGGAAATCAAGATGGCCGGCCCGATCTCCGGCGAATCCACCAGCAAACTGAAGTAGACAGAGGTCAGAAGACAGAAGACAAACCAAGCCGTGCGACTGCGGTCGCGCGGTTTTTTCGTTGTTTGCGTTGTCTTCTGTCCCCTGTCTGCTGATCACCAGCGAAGCGCCTGGGCTACGGCAGCGACTTCCTTCAGACGCTGATCTTTCGAGCGCAACCGCAGTTCGCGTTCATCGACGACGAAGACCGGAAACCGTTCACGCGCCACAACTGGAAGTGGGCGTGACGGCTCATCTTCGCTTGCCGCTTCTGCCGATAGTAGTGGTTGGGCAACCGTCCTTGTGGGGCCGGTGCGCGCTGCTAAACTGTGCGCATGAACACCATTCTGCCCGACACTGCGGAGTCTCTGGCCATGACGGCCCCTCACACACTGTTCAACGTTTCCGAGGAACAGGGGGCTGACGCCCCCCGCTCGCCTCGAGCGACTCCAACGCTGTTCGCGGACATCGTCTTCGACCGGCCGCTGGACCACGCGTACACCTATGCCGTATCCGAGACTCTCCTCACCAAGATCGGGGTCGGGAAGCGCGTCGAGGTGCCGTTCGGCAGGGGCGGCAAAGGCACTGCGGGATTCTGCGTGCGCGTCACCGACGTGCAACCCACCTCCGGCTACGAACTCAAGACCGTTACACGCGTACTCGACGACGACGCCATCGTCGATGACCACGTCATGAAGCTGACGCGGTGGATGGCGGACTACTACCTCTGCGGGTGGGGTCAGGTGCTGCACGCGGTCGTTCCTGCTGGTGTACGAGACAACGCCGGCACGCGGGTCGCGTCGTTCGTCGAGGTACTGCCGAAGGAGAAGTTGCCGAACCCGCTTCCCACTGTCACGCCGCAACAGAAGGCCGCACTCGACAAGCTCAAGAAGGAGAACCGGCCGCTCGAAGTGCTTCAACTCGCGCGGCTCGCGAAGTGTACGACGGGAGTCGTCGCGGGCCTCATCAAGAAGGGTCTGGTGCGGAAGTTCGCCGAACGCATCGAAACGCCCGCCGCCGCGCCTGGTCACGAATCCGAAGACGACACAACGAGCGATGCCCCACTCAAAGAGATCGCGCTGAACGCGGACCAACTTCGCGTGTGGGGACAACTCAAAGCCGCACTCGAAACCGGTGGCTACCACCCGTTTTTGCTCCACGGTGTCACCGGCAGCGGCAAAACGGAAGTGTACCTGCGCGCCATCGAGGAAGTGGTGAAACAGGGCAAGGAAGTTATCGTTCTGGTGCCGGAAATCTCGCTCACACCGCAGACGATCTCGCGGTTCAAGGGCCGGTGCGGGAACCTCGCGGTGCTGCACAGCCATCTCACCGACGCCGAGCGCGGTGGGTACTGGCGCCGCGTCGCCACCGGGCACATTCAGGTTGTGGTCGGCGCGCGAAGCGCCGTGTTCGCACCGACGCGGAAGCTCGGTCTCATCGTCATCGACGAGGAACACGAGAACAGTTTCAAGCAGGAATCGACGCCGCGATACCACGCGCGCGATGTTGCGGTAATGCGTGCCAGGCTCGAAGGCATTCCGATTCTGATGGGGTCCGCGACACCGAGTCTCGAAAGTTGGGCGAACGCGGAGCGCGGCAATTACACGGTCCTGAGTATGCCGAATCGCGTCGAGAGCCGGCCGCTGCCCGCGGTGAAGCTCGTTGACCTGCGCCACGAACCGAAGCCGCCCGGCAAGCATTACGCGATCGGTCCGACGCTCGAAAACGCGATGCGCCAAACGCTCAAGGACAAGGGTCAGATCATTCTGCTGCTGAACCGCCGCGGGTTCAGCACGCACGTGCATTGCGAGGCGTGCGGGCACGTTGCGCAGTGCGCCCACTGCGACCTCGCGATGACGTTCCACCGCACCAAGAACTCGCTGATGTGCCACTACTGCGGCTTCGAGACGGCCCCGTTCCAGAAGTGCCCCGCGTGTGCGCAGCCGTCCATGCGGTATCAGGGATTGGGTACAGAGAAATTGCAAGTCGAGATCGAGGAGAAGTTCCCCGGCAACGTGTGTCAGCGGATGGACTCCGACACGATGTCGAAGCCCGGTAGCCACCAGCGCGTGCTCGACGCGTTCCGCGACGGGCTGATTCAGATTCTCGTCGGCACGCAGATGATCGCGAAGGGACTCGACTTCCCGAACGTGACGCTCGTGGGTGTCGTTAACGCGGACGTGGGGCTTCACTTGCCAGATTTCCGCAGCGCGGAGCGAACGTTCCAGTTGCTCGCGCAGGTGGCTGGGAGGGCGGGTCGTGGCGAGCGCGGCGGGCACGTGCTGGTGCAAACCTTCACGCCGGACCACCCGTGCATCACGCTGGCGTCGCACCACAACTACGCCGAGTTCGCGAAGCTCGAACTCGTTCACCGCAAGTTGCACAAGTACCCGCCGTTCGAGCGGATGGCGCGATTGATCGTGCGGAGCGAGAAGGAAGACGCGGCGGCAGCGTTCGCCGACGTGCTCGCAACCGCGTTCAAGGAAGCGATGAAACGCGTTACGAACGCGCAGGGGCAAACGCCAGTGCGGTTGCTCGGCCCCGCGGAGTGCCCGGTATTTCGGCTGAACAACTACTACCGGTTCCACTTCCAAGTGCAGTCCGACAGCAGCGCAGTGCTGCACGAAGTTCTGCGCAACGTCCTCGCACTGGCAAAACCGCCAAGCGGCGTCGAGTTCCAAGTGGACATCGACCCGTACAGTATGTTGTGAACCGCCAACCAATTTCCCAGTTTCGTGTATGAGACCCGCGCCCGAACCAGTTCGTCGACGTGGCGACGGCCAGAGACCCACACCACAAGCAGATAAGAACCGCCGCGGAGCGGCGGACCACATTACCACCCCATACAGCAACCGACGCCGTTGGTTCCGCCGCCGAGCAACGGCAGCACGCGGCGCTCAAACGGCAGCTTCAGGTAGTCGGCGCGGTCGTACACCACCTTGCCGCGCATGATGGTTTGCGTGACGTGGGTCGCGTGCTCGAACGGGTCGCCGTCGTACAGCACCAAATCCGCGACCTTCCCCACTTCGATACTTCCATATTCCTTGTCGATGCCGAGCAGTTTCGCGGCGTTGATCGTGATTGCTCGCAGCGCGCGTTCTTTGTCCATGCCCGCGGCGACGGCCATCGCGGCTTCGTGGCGCAACACACGCGTCTTCGGAACGTACCCCTCGAACCCGGTGCAAATCGTGACCGGGATGCCCGCGGCATCGAGCGCAGCCGCGTTCCCGGTGTACGAGTGCAGCGTTTCCATGCTGCCGCCGGCGCGCTGCATTGTGGGGTGAACCACGACCGGCACACCGGCTTTCTTCAGTTCGTCGGCCATGCGGTAGCCTTCGGTGCCGAGCGCAATCACGGGTTTCAGTTTGAATTCCGCCGCGATGCGCAGCGCGGTCTGAATGTCGTCCTTGCGGTGAGCGGCGAAGTACACCGGCACCTTCCCCTCCAGTGCGGGAATCAGCGCCTCCAACTTGGGATTCTTCGCCGCTTGCGGCTTCGCCCGATATGCGTCTGCATCTGCGAACGCCTTTCGCACGAGCGCCGCGACGCCCATTCGTGAAGTCGGCGTTTTGCCTTTGGACGACTCACCCAAGTTCACCACGAGCGCGCCAACGGGCGTGATCGCGGCCTGATCCACGGTAACGCCATCGGCGCGGAACACGCCGCCGCGCCCCGCGATCGCGTTCTGCCGGCCCGGGGTCGCGTGGAAGACCGTCGTGCCGTTCGCCTGAAGGAAGTCGATGAGCGGCTCGCGCGGGTTGAAGCCATCGAGCGCGCGCAGGTCGGATTGGTTGGGGTCGCTCGATTCGTCCTGATCCTGGTCCGCGGGGATGTTCCACGCACCGCTCAGCCCGATCGAGCAGAACGTGTCGATCAACCCCGGTGTGACGTGCTTCGCCATCAGCGTCGTGATCCCCTTGAGCGTGACCTCGTCCGCTGGCCCTGCGTGGTGAATCTTTCCGTTCTTGAGAACGACGACACCCTTCGGCGTCACCGCCCGGTCGGAGAAACCGGGAACCTTTGTCGCGAGGTGAAGGTTGTCCGCCAACACGGCGAGCCACTTCGCGTCCTTGTCGGTCGCGGCGTCGAAGGTGTACCGCCTGAGAACCAAATCGTTAGTCTGAATCTCGATCTGCCGGACGTCTTTCCGCAACTGATCCCACTCCCCGGCCGGCAGCGCGAAGCCGCCTTCCTGATACGCGCGATCCTTTGTCACGTCGAACACCTTCTTGCCGTCGATCCATGTTTGCCGAACCTGCGTGTACACGCTGAACGGGGCGCCGCTCAACACCACGAAGTCCGCGTCCTTGCCGATGTTCAGCGAGCCGAGACGGTGGTCGAGGTGCAACAACTTCGCCGCGTTGATCGTGATAGCCTTCAGCGCCTCCGCTTCGGTCATGCCGCCGCGAACCGCGATCGCGCCGGTGCGCAGCATGAACCGCGATTCCGTCACGCTGTCGTCGGTGTTGATCGTCACCACCACGCCGGCCTTGTTCAGAATCGCCGCGTTCTCTTCGAGAAGGCCCATTGTCTCGGCCTTCCCGCCGGGGCTGTCTACGATCGTTAGCGACACCGGAATCTTCTTCTTCGCGAGTACGTCCGACACGCGATACCCCTCGGTCGCGTGTTGAAGCACGATCTCGAAACCGAACTCTTCGCTGATGCGGATCGCGGTGAGGAGGTCGTCGGCGCGGTGGCAGTGGAAGTGAACCGTGCGCTTGCGTTCGAGTACCTCCACGAGCGGTTCGAGCGCGAGGTCGCGGTCGGGCTTCGCGCCGCTGTCGATCTTCGCCTTGTACTCCTTCGCCTTCTGGAACGTCTCGCGCTGCAGCGCCGCGATCTTCATGCGCGTGAACGGGGCTTGCTGCCGGTTCTTGCCGTAGCCTTTCGGGTTCTCGCCGTTCGCCATCTTCAAGCCGCCGAGAATCTCCGTCTTGCCCGCGAGACCGGTGATTCGCATCTCCTCGATGCTGCGTCCGCGGTACTTCACGTACACGGTCTGCCCGCCGATCACGTTGCCGGAACCGGGCATCACGTTCGCGGTGGTGACGCCGCCGGCGGTCGCCATGCGGATACCGGGATCGTCCGCGTTGAAGGAGTCGATCGCGCGCACGCTCGGCTGAACGGGGCCGCTCGACTCGCTGCCGTCGCTGTTCGCGGACACACCGGGCCGGCTCCACACGCCGACGTGCGAGTGCGTGTCCACGAGACCGGGGATGATCACCGCGCCTTTCAGGTCAATATCCTGTGAGCCTGCCGGTACGCCGGGAGCCTCCTTCGCCGGGCCGACCCACGAGATCTTCCCTCCGCGCACGATCAACACCCCGTTCTCGATGGGCTTGTCCGCGGTCGCGGTGTAAATAGTCGCGTTGGCAAAGACGGTCGTCGAGTTGTCCGTTCCGTCTTCGGTGGCTTTTGGTGTTTCCGCATGCGTGGGCGCGAATACCAGTGACAGCGCAATGACAATTGGAGCAAGTGAAGCGAGCCGGCGCATGCGGACCTCGGAGCGTGGTGAGCGGCAGAATCAACAACGCTACCCTGTTGCAAAGCTCGGTGCCAGGGTTATCATCCCGGATAGAAGACCTGTCGCGCATCACGTCACGAACGCGACTTCATTCAGGCCGGAGGGCGACTCACATGAGCTTCAAGATGCAGCGGGTTCATCTCTTCCACGCGGAGGTGGAAGACAAGCCGGGCGGCGCAGCGGCCAAACTGAAGAAGTTGGCCGAAGCCGGGGCGCACCTCGAGTACGTGTACAGCCAGCGGTCGGTGACCAAGCCGGGCATGGGCGACCTGTACGTCGCCCCGCTCCACGGGACCAACGAGCTGTCCGCCGCGCGCACTGCGGGGCTGCACGAGGTCAGCGAACCGATCGTCATGCGCGTTGAGGGCGACGACAAGGCCGGTCTCGGCGGTCGCGTCACGCAGGCCTGGGAGATGGCCGGCATCAATCTGCACGGGCTGGTGATGTCGGTCGTCGGCGGGAAGTTCATCGGCTACGCGACCTTCGACACAGTCGCGGACGCGAACAAGGCCGCGACCATCCTCGCGGAACTGGGAACTGCCTGACCGGTGGTCATTGGTCATTGGTCATTCGTCATTCGCTCTGGATTGAGCGATGAGGGAAGGGTAATGACCAATGACCAATGACCAATTCCAGCATTGCTGATCCCACGGGGGAAGCGGTAGAACAATCCTCACTTCCCTGCCGCTCTTCCCCAACGAGGCCCCCCCGTGCCGGTCGTCACCTGTCCGAAGTGCCCCACCAAACTGAAAGTCCCCGACGGGGCCAAAGGCAACGTCAAGTGCCCCAAGTGCGGCACGTCCTTCCCCGCAACGGCGGGCGCGGCCGCGCCCGCGTTCGAGGTGGTGGACGAAGCGCCCCCGAAGCCCGCCGCACCGGCGGCACCCGCATCAAAGCCAGCCGCGGCGGCGCCCAAATCGCCCGCGAAGGCCGAGGTCGCGGACGACGACTTCGAGGTGATCGACGAGGACGACGACGACGAACCCAAGAAGAAAAAGAAGAAAGACGAGGACGACGACGAGGAGGCGAAAGCCAAGGCCAAGAAGAAAAAGAAGAAGCGGGACGAGGACGACGCTTTCGATGAGAGGCCGTCGGGGGGTGGGAGCGGGTTCGGTTTCGCCGCGACCGGCGCGAAGCTCATTGGCATCTCTCTGTGGCTCTACGTGGGCACGTTCGTCTATCTCGCGCTCCTGCTTGCGCTCGCCTGGGGCGGCGTCGCGATCCCGAACGTACTCCTGGCCGTCGCAGGGCTGCTCGGGCTGGGGAACTGGACCCTCGGGCTGATGGGTTGCGCGCACTGTCTGGCCGGCCCGTCGCGGGTCCGTGGCCCCGCCGCCACGGTCCTGACACTCGCGATCGTCCACCTCCTCTTGAGCTTCTCGGCCGGTACCCGCGGCACGCAACCCCACTCTGCTATTCCGTTGTTCAGTTCGCTGGCCCGGGCCGAAGACGCGAAGAAACTTCTCGAGAAGCTCTCGAAAGAAACCGACCCGGCCAAGCGCAAGGAAATCGAAAAAGAGCTGAACTCGCTCGGCGGCGGATTCGACGACGAGCGGCCCGGGCGCGGCGCGATCTCGGTCGACCCGTTCTGGCACCAGATCGCGACCCAGAACCCGAGTGCTGACCAGCTCTTCGGCAACCTGTTCTACAATTCAAAGAGCTTCAGTCGCTACATGCTCCCGCTGGTGTCCGGACTGTTGGAACTGCTGCGGGTCGTTCTCCTGATCGCACTGCTCGGCGTCATCGCGAACGCGGCGCGCGACAGCGGCACCGCGAAGAGTTCACTGACGAGCATCCTTCTCGTCCTCGGGGCCACGCTCGCAAGCATGATCGTGATGCTGATCGTGGCCATCGTTCTGGACGACTCCAAGAGTGCGGCTCAGGCCGGTACGCCAACCACCGCAGCGGACTTGGAGTCCGCGGCCAAGAAAAAGCTGAGTTGGTTCGCGGGGGGCGAGATGCTGGTCTACCTTCTCCACGCCGGCGGGTTGGTTCTGGCCGCGATCGTGGCGGTCGGGGCGAAGGACGCCGCCGCTCGGAGAGCCTGACGCTTCACGAGGTTTTCCGTGCTGTTGACCTGCCCCAAATGCCAGAGCGGACTTCAGGTGCCCGACGGCACCACCGCTCTGGTGCGCTGTCCCGCGTGCAAGACCGTCTTCTCCCCGGTCGAGAGTGCCGCGCCCGACGAGGACGAAGAAGACGAACCAGAACAGCCGAAGGCGAAGAAGCGCAAACCAGCGCAAAAAGCCGATGACGACGAGGATGACTCGCCGCGAAAGAAACCGACGCGGGCGAAAGGAAACGACGCGAAGGAGAAAGAGCCAAAGAGCGAGAACCGCGACTTCGACCCGGAAACCGAAGAAGAGGAAAAGAAGCGGAAGAAGAAGCGGAAAAAGTCGGACGACGACTCGCTCAGCCCGGAAGAGAAGGCCAAGCGGCGGGCCGCGTTCGAGCGGGCTGCGTGGGGCTGCAAACTGATCTGGATCTCGTTCGCGCTGTTCATGCTGTCGATGGCGCTGATCATCGTCTTTTTCTTCCAGTTCGCGTTCGCCAAGATGATGACGCCAAGTCTGGTCTACCTCACCATCGCGGGCGTCCTGGGTGTGCTCAACTGGACCCTAGCGGCGGTCGGGGTCGGTCTGTGCCTGTCCGGTCCGCAGTCGCCGGGCCACTGGCGGTACGGCATCTCGGCCGCGATCGCAACCGGCCTGCACCTGATTCTGCTCCTGGTTGTGGTGGGCCAGAATACGGACGTCGCTATCGGTCGGGGCACCGACGCGGAGTCCAGCGCCGAGCGGTGGGGGATGATCCCAACCCGGCTCGATACCACCATGTACTACCTCACGGTTCTCGTTTACCACCAACAGGAAGGGTTTACCCCAAAGGGGCGCATGGTGCTTTCCATGATCACGGGCGTGGTCGAGATGGTTCGCACAGTGTGCATTATGATGCTGCTGTCGTGCATGGCGCGAGCGGCACTCGATGAGGAGCTTGCACACACGTGTACGCGCGCGGCCGGGATCGCGTCGTTCGGCCCGGGTCTCGTTGCGCTGCTCATGTTCTTTTTCGTCGTGGCGGTGGTCGAGACGAGCGCCGGCCTGAACTTGTTCACCCTGATCCTGTTCGTGACCGTGAATATGGGGGTGTACTCCATCTTGAGTGGCGTCATCTTCCCGTGCCTCATGGCCGCACGCGCGGTCACCGATGCGTGCGAGGAGCCGTTCCAGTCGCTGATTCCGAAGTTGTAGTGGGACGGACCAGGAGGTCCGTCCCACTGCAAGAAACAGCCGAGACTCTCACGCCGCGATGCTGCTCTCGGTTGCGTAGCCCGCGATGGTGGTCGCGAGACTCTTGCCGATGCCTGGCACGCGTTCGAGTTCGCGTGTGCCGCCGCTCGCGAGCAGTTCGGTCACGTCAGATGGTAAGCCAAGAATGGCCATCGCCGCAGAGCGGAACGCACGCACGCGGTACAGGTTGTTTCCCGTGCGCGCGAGTTCGTTCGCGTGTTCGCGCAACCGCCGGGCGATCTCTTCGTTGGTTAGAGTCATGTCGCACCTCCTTCTGCACAATGTTCCACTTGGAACGTATGTACACAATGTCAGAAGGCAGAATGAACACTGGATTCCTGTCGTGCCCTTCGTGCTTTTTGTGGCCAATCCTCTCCTGCCATTTTACGCGCTCACGGCGTCAGACTCGCGCGATTCCAGGCCGCTTCGAGCGCCTGCACGCTCTCGATGCCGTACTGCCGCTTCAGCGCCTGCGCGGTGCCGTATCGCTGCGCGTCGCTCAGGAAGATTTTGAAGTTCCGCTCACCGTTCAGTTTGATCAGGTACTCGGTCACGCTCGCGCTCTGACAATAGAAACCGGTGATCTTGTCCGCGGGGAAGTCCTTCAGGTCGAAGAGCGTTGCCAGGTTCCGTAGTTCGCCGTCGCGGGCGCATCGCGTGAGCGTTCGCGTGTAGCGGCTGATCTCTTCCGACGAACCCGCCAGAATCGCCATTCCTTCCAGCGCCCACTTCGGCGGCGGTTTGTCCGCGAACAGGTCCGCGAGAACGACATGCGTGAGTTCGCGTGGCAACACGTTCGACACCATCGCGGTGTCGTCGGCGCGCAGGTCGATGCGGCGTTCCGTCGCGCGGCCGTTGGTGAGTTGCACGCTCGCGTGCCCGGTGAACCCGGCGGGCTTGCCGGTGGCTTTCGCGTAGGCGTCGGCAGTCGGGTGAATCACGATGTCGCATTTCGCCTGCCACGCGCCGCCAGCCGGCCCGCTCCAGCGCTCGAAGATTTGCTTGCGGCCCGCCTCGGCCGCTTTTCCGACCGCATCACCGAGTTCGCGATTCCCCGCGTGGTAAACACGGAAGCTCGCGGTTTCGATCACATCGCCATTCGCCGCGACCGCCTTCGCGGTGCCGGCCTTCGCCTGAGCCGCTTTCAACAACTGCTGCCCGACCTTCTGAAGCTCTGCGTTCCGCGGAACGAGTTGCAGCGATTCGGTCACGTCCTGAACCGCGGTCGCGGCGGTTGAAGCGTCGCAGGCCGGCGAGTTTACGCGATCCGCAGCGAGTTTGATGCGGCAGTACGCCCACGCGGTCTTCTGCTCCGCGGTGAGTTTGGCCGCGCCCGTGGAAGCGAACAAGTGGTTGGCTTCCGCGTAGTTCCCCTTCTTGAACGCAGTCACGGCATCTGCCGCGAAGTCGTTTTCTGTCTTGGCGAGCGGGGGCTGTAAAGCCCCTGTTGGCATTTCTGTACTGGCGAGCGGTGGAGGTAAACTCCCTGTTGCCGGCACCACGATTGGCCGCGGTTCGCCGCCGAGCAGCGAGAGTTTGCGCCGCGTCTGCGCGAGCCGTTCGGTATCGGGCGGCGTGACCTTTTCGAGCCGGTAGAGTTCGGCGAGGAATGCTTCGCGGAGCAGCGTGAGGTACGTCTTGCTGCCGTCCGCGTTCGAGACTTCCTTTTCCAGCGCTGCGACCGCTTCCGACGGCATCTGCGCGTCGAGGTATTTGCGAGCGGTCTCCATCGCGGACTGCACCGCGAGTTGCTTTTCAACCGGTGTGGGGTCGGCAGCGGGCGCAAGGGGGACAACGAGGAGAACGCCCGTGAAGGCGAGAGCAAGCAACAAGCGAAGCATCTTGGCGGCATCCTTGCCGTGAAGCGGCGAACGGGGTAGTTCACGCCCGCCGCGGGAACGGCACTCTATAAGCAAACGCGCGAAACGGGACAAGCCCGATAAAGAGAAGGGGAGAAGGGGAGAGAAGACAAGAGCACGGTGGCTTTGTCTTCTCTCCCCTTCTCCCTTTCACCCCTTCTCTTACTTCTTCCCAGCGGCGCCCAGAATCTTGTCCAACTCCACCTTGATCTCTTTCGCCCCGACCGACTTCATGATCGCGGCGTTCGCCTTGTCCAGAAGTTGCTTCTCCAGGTCCGGCTTGATGACCTTCACCAGATCCATAACGAAGTTGCCGGTATCCTTGGCGTCCTCGCCGTCCAGACCCGCAGTGTGGTCGATCGTGATCTTGTCGTGGAACAACTTCGCGTCCGTCACCTTGATGAAGAGCGTGACGTTCGGGAAGAACGAACCCGGCACCTTCTCGGTTTTGGTCACGACTTCCACCTTCATCTTCAAACCGGCTTTGCAGTGCCCGCGGGTCTCGCCGGTGTAAAGTTGGTGGCCGCGCTTCCAAAACTGGTGTTCCACGCGGAAGTCGATTTCCATCTCCGCGTGAATCGCGAGGTTCGCGGTGTCCGCAGTCGGCTTGATGAGTTCGGGAATGCTGACGTTCAGTGTGTCGGCCGGCTTCCGCGCCGTGACGGTGACGCGGCGCCACAGCCCGTCGTTGACCATCTGCCGCGGCGATTCCGGCCCGAATTTCTTGGGGTTGCGCAGCAGGATCGCGCCTTGCACAAACTCCTTTTGATTGCCCCAACCGTCGTTGGCTTTCACGAGCGGGTCGGGGAGGTTCGTGAGCATCAGCCCGCGAAGCACCTTGGCGAACGACGCGGCTTCCGCGTCGGTTGGTTGTTCAACGCCTTTCGGCGCCTTCAGCGGGAGCGGCACGGGCGTCTGAACCGCTGGTGCCAGTACCGCCTTCGGTGCGGGAAGCGGAAGCGGCAATGGAACCGGGTCCGGCTGTGCGGACGCCCCCGCGACGAGCAACGCGGCGAGAACCGCAGTCAGGGTACACTGAATCATGAAAGACCTCATGTCAGGTCGCGGCCTTCAAGGTGCGTTCGATGTACGCGCGAACTTCGTCCACGGCAACACCGGTCGCGACGCGAGCGTTCGCCGGGGCGGTGCGACCGGGGCGCGTGTCGATCACGGTCATGCCGCGGGTCAGGTCGCCGTGGGTTTCCACGTCCACGTAATGCGGTTCGCTGCTCACGCACCCAGCCACCGCGACTGCCACTGTACCCAACACGTCCTTCAGGTGGAAGCCTTCGATGCCGTACAGGTTGGAACTCGCGCGGATGCCGAACGGCACGATCTTGCGCAGGAACTGACACGTCCGCGAGTCCGGGTTCGGCAGGTCGAGGAGATCACGCGGGGAGAAGATCAACTTGCGCGTGGAATCGAGCGTGATGAGCAGCGGGTTCAGCTCCGCCGCGAAGACGCGTTTGGCCGCGTCCGGGTCGAGGTGCATATGGAACTCGGCGACCGGCCCGGCGTTGCCGGGTTCGCGCCAGCACCCGCCGATGATAACCGTCTGATCGAGCAGCGCAGGCAGAACCGGGTCGCGGTCGAGCGCCGCGGCGAGCGTCGTGAGCGGCCCGAGGTTGATCACGGTAACTTGTCGCGGGTACTCGTGCGCGAGTTCGCAGAGCATCTTGTCGGCAAGGTGAAGCGTGTGCCGCGTCGCCGAAGGAAAGATCACGCCACCCAGTCCGCCGGGGCCGTGAAGCGAGGTGCCGTCGGCGTCGTAGCGTGTCGGGAGCGCGGCCCCGAGTTTGGGCCACTTGGGTGGATCGATGACATCGACAAGCGTGTGGACATTGGCGGTTGCCTGTTCCGCGGACACGTTCCCGGCGGTGGGCAGCAGTCCAACCACTTCGAGGTTCGGGTCGTTGAGGGCAAGCGCGACGGCAAAAGCCGTATCGATGCCCGGATCGGCGACGAGGATAACCTTTCGTGGCATGAAGTCGTCTCCGACGGTCCGGGCGATTCGCGGGCGAACACGTGGGGAATTGTACTCGCGAGTTGGCGCCGGTGGAAACAGTTAGCATGCTTGGTTTTGAGAGGGGTCCACTCTCCCAGAGTGGACCACAACAGCACGGCGGCGATGCGCCGGGGCCGGAGTTGGACATACTTCTGCTCGAACCAACGCGCCACCTTCTTCCGTGCGGTGTAAACTATCGTCCAGAGTTCGCGTTCCCTGGCGTACCTCGCAATCGGGGTGCCACCCGCAAGGTATCACGGGACGCGCACTCCTTTCACCCCAATGCCTTCCAGCAAATCAACAGGCAACGTTTGGAATCTGTTGGTTGCCCGGGGTGGCGAGACCGACGTGTTATCCGCGCTTATCTCCCCCTTTTAGGGGCGGGGTTGGGGGAGAGGTTCTTCTTACGTTCCCAATTAGCGGGTTCCCTCCATGCGATACCAACACTCTGCTGTGGCCCTCGTGTTCGTCGGAGTCTGGGCTATGACCGCAGTTTCGGACGAAGGCATGTGGCTGCTCAACGACCTCCCCCGGCAGCAACTCAAAGACAAGCACAAGTTTGAACTCACCGACGCGTGGGTGAAGAACGCGATGCTCGGCTCGGTGCGGCTCAACAGCGGCGGGTCCGGCGGGTTCGTGTCCGCCGACGGGCTATTCGTGACCAACCACCACGTCGCCGCCGATTCGCTCCAGAAGCTCAGCACGCCGGGCAAGGACTACATCCGCGACGGGTTCTACGCGGAGACACGCGACAAGGAGCTGAAGTGCCCGGATCAAGAGATCAACGTGCTTCAGGAAATCACCGACGTGACGAAGGACGTGAACGCAGCCGTGAAGCCAGAGATGAGCGCGGCCGAAGCGTTCGCCGCGCGTCGCGCTGTGATGGGCAAGATCGAACAGGAGTCGCTCACAAAGACCGGGCTGCGGTCGGATGTCGTCACGCTCTACAACGGCGGGCTGTATCACCTCTACAAGTACAAGAAGTACACCGACGTGCGGCTCGTGTTCGCGCCCGAACGGCAGATCGCGAGCTTCGGCGGCGATGTCGATAACTTCGAGTACCCGCGAATGAACCTCGACGTGGCGTTCTTCCGCGCCTACGAGAGTGGCGTGCCAGCCAAGACGCCTAACTTCTTCAAGTGGAGCGAGACCGGTCCGGCGGCTGGCGATCTTGTTTTCGTGACGGGGCACCCGGGCACGACGCAGCGCCTCGAAACCCTCGCGCGCCTGAAGCACCGCCGCGATTACACACTGCCGTACACGCTGTACCGCTTGCGCACGCTCGAAGCGGCCCTGAAGCAGTACAGCGAGCAGAGCGGTGAGAACGCGCGGCAGGCCGCGACCGACCTGCACAGCGTCGCGAACGCCCGCAAAGCGTTCAGCGGGCAACTTCAAGGGTTGCTCGATCCGAAAATCATGGAACAGAAGCAGAAAGCCGAGCGCGGACTCGTCGAGAGCGCCGCGGCGTACAAGCACCGGGCAATGATGATCCCCGGTCCGGTCGATCCGAAGTGGCTCTCCGCGTTCGACGACGCGCTCGACGCCATCGCGAAGATCGAAGCCGTGCAACACAGACTCCGCGGGTTCGAGAAGGAATACGGGCTGCTCGAAACGGGCCATGCGTTCTTCACGCCGCTGTTCGGCATCGCCAGGCACTGTGTCCGCATGAACGACGAGTTGCCGAAAAAGTCCGCCGACCGCTTACGCGAGTACCGCGACTCCAACCTCGAATCACTCAAGTATCAACTCTTCAGCCCGGCCCCGATGTACCCGGAGTTGGAGCGCGCAAAGCTCGCCACCTCGCTCACGTTCATGGCGGAGAACCTCGGTGGCGAACACCCGCTCGTGAAGATCGTGCTCGCGGGGAAGAACCCAGCGGCGCGCGCCGAGGAACTGATCGCGGGGACAAAGCTCTTCGACCCAGCCGAGCGCAAGAAGTTAATTGGCGAGCCGGGAGCGTCAGCGACCGGAGAACGACCGATCGACCTGAGCAAAGACCCCATGATTCTGCTCGCGAAAGCGGTCGACGCGGAATCGCGCAAGCTGCGCACGCGATACGAGAACGAAGTCGAAGAGCCGGAGCGCCAGGGTTACGCGGCACTGTCCGGCGTGCGATTCCTCACGTTCGGCAACACGGTTGCCCCTGATGCGACGTTCACGCTCAGACTCGCGTTCGGCACCGCGCAGGGTTACGAGGTCAGCGGCGAGAAGTTGAACTTCCACACGACGTTTGGCGAGGCGTTCGAGAAGTCCGCGAAGCTCGACGGCAAGGAGCCGTTCGACCTGCCGAAACGGTGGCTCGACAGCAAGGAGAAGCTCGACCTGAAAACGCCGTTCAACTTCGTGAGTACCGCGGACACAATCGGCGGGAACAGCGGCAGCCCGGTGCTGAACCGTACGGGCGAGTTAGTCGGGATCAACTTCGACCGCAATCGGCACGGGCTGGTGCGGAACTTCGTCTACACCGATGTGCAGGCCAGACACATCGCGGTCCACTCGAAATCGGTGTTGGAGGCGCTTCGCAAGTTGTATCCGGCCGCGCCGCTCGTCAAAGAACTGACGGGGAAGTGAGAAACGAAGAGTGTTCACCGCAGAGAACGCAGAGAACGCAGAGAGAAAACATTGAGAGTTGAAAGCAATGTCTTCACATTCTCTCTTGGTTTTCTCTCTGCGTCCTCTGCGTTCTCTGCGGTGAACAATTCTTCGCTGTTGCTTGTTTTTTGGAGTTCGCCATGATTCGCCTGCTCCCACTTTTGGCGTTCGCGATTCTGCCCGCGGCGGTCGCGGCCCCGGCGCCGCCCGCCGCGCGCACCGAGTTCGGCACGAGTGGTCTGCTCACCAGCGCCGATTTGGAGAAGGTCAAGTTCGATTCGCGCTCGGTGAAGGATAGCGAGAGAGGCGCTGAATCGAAGCCAGAGAAGGAAGTCGAAGAGGCGAGAAAGGTGAGGGATGTGGCGAAGGGCGACGGCCCCGAGAAGGTGCGCCCGGCGAACCGCTACGACGTGGCGGTGTACATGCCCGCGACCAAGTTCCGCGAGGGCGAACCGGCACCCGCGTACTTCGTGCTCCGCAACAACCGCGACACGGTGCTCGGTCTCCGGGCGCGGATCGATATGAGCGAGCCGAAGCCGATGCTGTACGGCGGCGGGTGCCGGTACGACATCCGCGACCGCGCGACCGGCAAATCGGTGCTCGCGAGTCTGAGCGCATCGACCCACTGCGGCGGCGGTTCACTCGTGGACGTGCCCGCGGACGGCTTCTACTGCGTGTCGGCCGATGTGAACCGGCTCGCGGGTCATGTGCTGCCGCCGGGCGATTACGAGGTCGATTGGCGCTACGGCAATCTGGGTTCCGCGCCGATAACGTTCACGGTGCGAGAGCACGCCGGCGCGAAGCTCCCGAACCGCCCCGCCCTGCACTTCTACCACATCAATCCGGAATTTGGAGAAGAAGAGCGTCCGGAGACGGTCGGCGAACCGTTCCGCTGGCGCGACTGCGATCTGAATCAGGTGGGCACCGACGACTTCGCCGCGGCGCTCGCGGTCGGGCAGCACGGCACTTACGTCCCCGATCTGCACACCATCGCGAAGACCGACAAGTTGGTGGAAGCGTGGGTGGAGTGGAAGCCGTACCGCGACGGCGACCGCGTCGTGGTCACGCTCCGCGCCGTGCCACCCTACGATCGCGTCTGCTTCGAGGAGGTGCCGCAACTTCACCTGCAGATTGAAACGCCGGCCGACGCGCACCGGGACCGAGCGATGCAAGCGGCCGACAGGAAACTCGCGGAACTGGAGCGAAGCACGGCTCTGGTCACGCCGCTGACGATCGAAGCACGCCTGCCGACCGACTGGCGGGAGCACGTCGGCGCGAGCGGCGCGGCTCGTGTCTCGGTGTTGGTGGTAGCGAAGCGCGTCGAACTCCCGCGATGGGGAGACCGGCTGGAGAAACGCCAGTTAGCGGAGAAGTCGGTTCGCCGCTCGGACGAGGCGCCGCCGCTGTGGTCCGGGATCGTGCGCAGCGACACGACCGAACTGCGGTTCCCGCTGCGACTGCCGGAACCGGTCCCGGCGCCTTGAGGGCGAATGAAACGAGAACGCCCGCGGCAGTTGCCGCGGGCGTTCTCGTTTCGGGCTGGGGTTCAGCACTTGCGGATGACGCCGGCCAGGATGCCGAGGATGCGGATGTCCTCGCGGGTCGGATCCACGATGATCGGCTCCATCGTGCTGTTCATTGGATGAAGCTGGATCTCGTTCTTCTTCTTGTAATACTTCTTCAGCGTCATTGCTTTCTCGACCATCGCGATTACCTTCTCGCCGTTCTCACACGTCTCCGACTTGCGGATCACCACGTAGTCGCCATCCGCGATGTGCCCGTCGATCATCGACGTGCCGCGAACCTTCACCACGAACAAGTCGTCGGCACCAAACAGTTCTCGCATTTCGAGGCGGTCGTCTTGCTCACTGGTTTCGATGGCTTTACCCGCAGCGACCACACCCACAAGCGGCAGACTGAATCCGCCGGACGTGACGCCCGGAATTGTGATCCCGCGTGCTTGGGCTTTGACCGAGTTTTCGCCTTTCTGGACGCGATTGATGTACCCCTTGGTCGTCAGCGCTTTCAGGTGGCACATCACGCCGTTGGGCGAGGAGATGCCGAACTCGTCGCAGATGTCGCGGATCGCGGGTGGGAAGCCCTTTCCTTCGATGTGCTTGCGGATGTAGTTGTAGATCGCCTGTTGCTTGTTCGTGAGCGGGACGCGGTCGGACATGGTCGACTCCGGTGGAATGTCGGGCAGACAGACGGTTCCCCCAGAAGGATCGTCCGCGTCTGTCGGGTTAGTTGTGGCGAACGGCGTCATCATGCCTCTCCTGTGTAATCTTCCGAGCCGGCACAATCGTTACGCATGTCCACTTATGTATGGAAGTATAAGTAACAATTGCTCGCAACGGAAGAGAAAAATTGGGGTTTCCGACCTTGCGCGATACCATTTCGCGAAGACGTCAGGACTTCACCTCTTCGGGACTCGTCGCTTGGAACTACCGACCCCAGTTTGGTTTCCCGAACTGTTCGCGGCGCTGCTGTCGGGGCAAGACCTTTCGGCGGCAGGGATCACGGAGGCGGTGCGCGATCTCGTCGCCGGGCGCGTGGACGACGCCCGCGGCGCCGCGTTCCTGACCGCACTGCGAATGAAAGGCGAAACCGCCGAAGAAGTCGCGGCGGCGGCGCTGGTTTTGCGCGAACAGATGATTCGCCTCGTGTCGGTGTCCGGTCCGGTGTTGGACACGTGCGGCACCGGTGGTGACGACAGCGGCACGTTCAACATCAGCACAGCCGCGGCACTCGTCGCGTGTGGTGCGGGCATGCCGGTAGTGAAGCACGGCGGTCGCGCGGTGTCGAGCAAGTCTGGCAGCGCGGACGTCTTGCGCGAACTCGGCGTGCCGATCGACGCTGGCCCCGAATGGGCGCAAAAGTGCCTCGACCGCTCTGGGTTCGCGTTCTGTTTCGCTCCGCATTTTCATCGCGGAATGGCTCACGTTGCGGACCTCCGCAAGAAACTCGGTGTTCGCACTTTGTTCAACTTGTTGGGTCCGCTCGCAAACCCAGCCAATGCACCGTACCAACTTTTGGGCGTGGGCAAATCTGAGTTGTTGGACCCGTTAGCGGCGGCTCTCGCGCATTTGGGGATTCGGCAAGCGGTTCTGGTGTGTAGTCGCGATGGCCTGGATGAAGTGAGTTTGGCAGCCCCGACGCTGGTGCGGGTCGTAAGGGGAAACGAGTACGAAAGCCACGAGTGGAACCCGTCGGAGTTCGGCCTTTCCCCTGTCTCGACTTCCGAGATTCGCGCGAAAGATTCCGCCGAAAGTGCCGCGATCATTCGGGGTGTGCTGAATGGCGAAACTGGTCCGGCGCGGCGCATCGTGGTTGCGAACGCGGCGGCGGCGATGTGGGCCGCGGAAGCGGTATCCACGCTGCGGGAAGGCGTGGAGAAGGCAGAAGCCGCGCTGAAGGCCGGCAAGCCGCTCGCGGTGTTGGAGGCGCTGAAAACGAAGTGAGCGGTTTCGCCCGGAAGGGGTGAGACTCCTCAGACCCGACCTCCTCAATCCGTGATAATACCTCTGTCCCCTCAGAGAGAGGGGGAGAGGTTCTTCGCTTCATCCACAGTTGTACCCTTTCGCCCGCATATCGCCTCGCGCTGTCTCTGCTCCCTTGCGCGGCTGTTACGAGAGCCGCAAAGTGAGGTCAGCACCGTATATGGAGCACGCCACTCCGTTGACCTTGACCGTCTCACCGGCCGCGCGCAGAATCGCGCCTTCACATCCACTCCCGCGGCGGGAGGGCCGGACAGGTTTACCCGTGCAGAACACGACCGAAGACGAACTCGCGGATCGGTGTGTTTTGGTGTACGCGGGACTGGCCGTGGGCTTGCTCATCTTCGCGCTGGCGCACCGCTTCGGTGTGCTGTAGACCGACCGGGCGGGCGGTGTCGGAAAGGTTCGCGTTACCGTACCACTTTCCTTTCGGTTGGAGTTGGGGATGATACCCACGCGGGGAGATGACTTCACCCGCGCCCCGTTTCTCCATCACCAGGTCGTTGATGCCAGATTGGTTCTACCGCACCGTCTCGCGTCCGCTCCTCTACCGGCTCCGACCGCGCGCCGCGAGGGCGCTCTCGCTCGGGTTCATGGGTCGGCTGGCGCGGGTGCCGCTCGGATCGCGGGTAATCGACCTGCTCGGGCACATGCGCGCCGACCCGCGGCTCGCGGTGTCGTTGCTGGGAACGGAGTTCCCATCGCCGGTCGGGCTGGGGCCGGGTCTCGACCCGCAAGGCATCGCGCTCCCGGCTCTCGCGCGGTTCGGCGTCGGGTTCCTCGATGTCGGCCCCGTCGGGTTGAGTGAGACGCCCACACGACCTCTCGTCGAGCGCGACGACGCAGGCGAAGCCATCGTCTTCCCCGACGATTTCCCGCCCCTCGGATTGTCCTCGGCTACGCCCAAACTGGTCACCGCGAGCCGCCTCGGGATGCCGCTGCTGGTGCGCGTCGCGGGCGACACCGGGGACGAACTCAGAAGGTTGATCGAAGGCGTGCGATCATATGCGTCGGTGATTGCTGTGCCAGTCGCGTTCGCGAACACGATCCGCGAGTGGCTCGCGTTCGCGAACGGCACGCCGGTGCTACTGGTGGTCGGCGCCGACACACCGGCCGAGACGACCAACCCGTTGATCGAAGCTGGTCTGTCTGCCGGGGTCGCGGGCGTGTTAATCGACGGCGCGATCCCTCGCACGGGCGGCGGAACCGTGATCGGCGCGCCGGTGCGAGACCTCGCCGTCGCGTGCGTGCTCGCGATCCGCGCACGATTCGGCGCGACGGTTCCTCTTATTGCCGCGGGCGGGGTCCACGAACCGGAACACGCACTCTCTTTGCTCGATGCTGGGGCGAATCTGGTCGAGATCGACAGCGGTCTCGTGTTCAACGGTCCCGGGCTGGTGAAGCGAACGAATGACGCGGTGCTGTACCGGCGTTTGGCGGGCGCGCCACGTGAACCCGCTGCGCGACCCGCCGCGATGACGTGGTTCTGGACCGCCCTCATGGGCCTGGGAATGTTCATCGGAGGTGTGCTTGCCACGGGCATCGCCGCGACGCGAGTGGTGCTGCCCTACGACGAAGCGTTCCTCGGCATGTCGCGCGAACAACTCCAGACCATCAACCCGCGACTGATCGCGTTCATGGCACACGACCGCGTCTCGCTCGTCGGGCCGATGTTCACCATCGGGTTGCTGTACGTCGGGCTGTCGCTCGGGGGTATCCGCCGCGGGGTCCACTGGGCGATGGTCGCGGTGTTCGCGTCCGCGTTCGTCGGGTTCGGCAGTTTCTTCCTGTTCCTCGGGTTCGGCTACCTCGACACGCTGCACGCCTTCGTCACCGCGTGCCTGTTGCAACTGCTCCTCCTCGCGGTGCATTCCGAACTCGGCACGCACACGCCAGCGATACCGCCTCAACTCCGCACGGACCGGGCGTGGCGGCTCGCGCAGTGGGGGCAGTTACTGTTGGTGTTCCACGCCGTGGCGATACTGGGCGCGGGGCTGGTGATCTCGTCCGTCGGCGTAACGGTGGTGTTCGTTCACGAAGACTTGGAGTTCATGGGAACGACGGCGGAACACCTGAAAGCGGCGAACCCGCGGCTCGTGCCGTTGGTGGCGCACGACCGGGCGACGTTTGGCGGGATACTCGTGTCGACGGGGGTGTTGTTGTTGCTTACGGCGCTGTGGGGCTACCGGGCCGGGAACGGGTGGCTGTGGTGGACGCTGCTGCCGGCGGGGGCGCTGGGTTACGTGCCCGCGATCGCGGTGCATCTTGCGGTCGGGTACACGGACGGCATGCACCTGCTGCCGGCGTTCGTGGGATTGGGAGTGTTCCTCCTCGGGCTGGCGCTGTCGCGCCCGTACCTGTGCAAACCGGCAAGTGAACTGGAAACGGAGTGGGCGAGCAACCGCCCGGCGCGCACAACGTGATCCAAGGCGAGTCCCTGAGCCGCGGCGCATTCCGGTCAGCGTACCGCAAGCGCTACCCGCGGTTCTTGATGACCATCACCTTGACGATGTCCATCGCCTCGTCGCCGGGGATTTCCAGACGGTTCTGGAGTTTCTCAAGCAGGTACGTTCCTCATCCTCGACCACCCCGTCGGCGAGCACGATCTCGCACGCGTTGGCGAACGCCGTCGCGCGTAGCGAGTCGGGAATGGCCGGGACGCACTTGTCCACCAACATGTTCGGCCCACCCTTTTTGAGGATCTTCAACAGGTTGTCCATCATCTTGTTGAACTTGTCCGGGGTGAAGTTGGCGAACAGCTTCATCCGCCCGATCGTGGTCCACAGCCCTTGCGCCTCCTCCTCGCTGATGTGTCCGTCGGCCGCGGCCGCCGCGAGCAGAATGCCGGTGAACCCCTCCTGTTTGGATAATTCCTTGGTGCTCTCGCCACCGCCGAACAGACTGTCGAACAGGCCCGTGGTATACTCCGCGTGTGTGTGACATATTTTCCGACCGTTGCCCAATTTACTCATGCTCGCGGGCCAGTCAAGCGACCTGTTCTGAACCTCAATGGAAACTGCGATGCTTCGCCTCACCTCTCTCGCGTTTCTGCTCGTTTTCGCCCCGTCCGGCGCTCGGGCGCAGCCACCAAAAGAACTGCCAAAGGTGCTGCTACTCGGGGATTCGATCCGCCTGGGTTACGCGCCGCTCGTGGCGAAGAAACTCGACGGCGTCGCGGAGGTCATCAGCCCGAAGGAAAACGGCGGAGATACAGCGAACACGCTGAAGATGCTCGACGCGTGGCTCGGAGCCGGCAAGCCGGTAGTCGTTCACATCAACTGCGGGCTACACGACCTGAAGTTCGGCAAGAAGACCAACGCCTTCCAGGTGCCACCGGCCGACTACGAGAAGAACCTGAAGGCGATTGTGGAGCGACTGCGCAAAGAAACGCCCGACGTGATGTTCACGACCACCACGCCGATCATCGACGACCGGCACGCGGGGCGCAAGGCCGACTTCGACCGCTTCGACAAGGACGTGAAGGTGTACAACGAGCGAGCGGTAAAGGTGATGCTCGAACTCGGCGTGCCGGTCGATGACCTGTACCGCATCGTTCAAGACGGTGGCCCGGCGGAGTTACTCGGCAAGGACGGCACGCACTACACGCCAGCCGGTTACGAGCGCCTCGCGGACGCAGTCACCGATTGCGTGAAGCGGCAACTGAAGCTTCGCACTCCCACGGTTCTGAAGACGCCCGCGAGCGGCCCCGACGCGGTGAAAACGTACACCGACGCCGAACTCGCGAACGACAAACTCGTTCTTGACGCGTTCAAGAAAATGAAGGTGCCGGAGTTCCCGGTACCGGCCACGAAAGCGGATTGGGACACGCGACACGCCGACGTGAAGGCGAAAGTGGTCGCGACGCTCGGCGACCTCCCACCCCGCCCGGCGAAGCCGAAGGCGCATCTCGTGTCCGCCGAAATTCGCCTGGGGTTCCGGCTCGAACGGCTCAGGATCGACAACGGTGTGGACGGCATCATGTCCGCGCTGATGCTGATTCCCGACGGCGCGAAAGCACCGGCGCCAACCGTTCTGTGGCTGCACTCATCGAGCTACGATCACCACCAACTGTTGCAACCGAACAGCAACGGTGGGGAGGAACCGCTGGGCGTGACGTTCGTGAAACGCGGGTGGGTCGTGTTCGCGCCCGACGCGGCGTGGTACGGCGACCGCGCCGGTCAAGGACCCGCCGGTTCGCGCGAACTCACGCGTGAGCAGGCGGACAGCCTGCACAAGTATCATCTCTGGTTCGGACGCACGTTGTGGGGCATGTTTGTGCGCGACGATCAGGTCGCGCTCGACTACCTCTGCACGCGCTCGGAGGTCGATACGAAGAAGATCGGCGCAACGGGGATGAGTATGGGCAGCACGCGGGCATGGTGGCTCGCGGCCGTGGACGATCGCGTCGCGTGCGTGGTCGGGGTCGCGTGCCTGACACGCTACGAGAACCTGCTCAAGCACGGCCAACTCAGGCAGCACGGCAACTACTACTTCGTGAACGGCCTGTTGAAGCACTTCGACACGGAAGCGGTAGTATCGCTGATCGCGCCGCGTCCGACGCTGTTCCTGACGGGCGATCTCGACGCGGGCAGCCCGGCCGACGGCATCAAGGTGGTCGAGGCGAAGGCCGGCAGCTTGTTCAAGGCTGTCGGTGCGGAAGAGAAGTTCAAGAGCATACGCTACCCGGACATTGGCCACACCTACACGCCGGAGATGCGCAAGGAGATGCTCGCGTGGTTCGAGAAGTGGCTGAAGTGAGCGTTGTTCACGCTCGCCTTTGGCTTGCGGCTAACACTCGATTCCCAACTCGGTCAACAGTTCGCGCACCTTCGTGCCGATGAGGTCGCGAACCTTATTGAACTCTTCCGGCGGCATCTCGCGTGGGTCGGGAATCTGCCAGTCGTAGCGGCGCGCAGCTTTCACCAGAGGGCACGCGTCGCCGCAGCCCATCGTCACAGCCGCGTCGATCTCGGTGCCGTTGAAGTCATCTAAGCCCTTCGACGCGTGCGAAGCGAGGTCGTAGCCAAGTTCGGCCATCGCCGCGACCGCCTTCGGGTTCACCTTCCCGCTCGGCCGGCTACCCGCCGACAGCGATTCCACCGCCTCGCCGCCGAGCATCGCGGCGAACGCCTGCGCCATCTGACTGCGGTTACTGTTCTCCACGCACACGAAGAGCATGCGAATCTTTCCCGAGAACCCACGAGGCGCGCGAGCAACCCCTTCACTCGCAGCCGGTGTGATTTCCATAATTCTGTCTCTCCTATTTTCTCGGTGTCTCTGTACCTCTGTGGTTCGTTCTCTGTCTTACTCTTCCCCCGGTCGGGTGCGGTTGCCCCAGTGCGGCGGGGCTTCGCCTTTCACCACCGCACCCTTGTCGTGCCAGCCCATGTACGCGCGAACGTCGCCGGTCGTGAATCGCAGCGTCAGTCCACAGCGGCGACGGTCACTGGTGTTCGCGTCGGAGCCGTGCAACAGCAAATCGGAATGCAGCGACGCTTCGCCGGCCTTCAGTTCGACGTCCACTGGGTCGCCGTACTTCTCCACTTCGGGCACGGTCTGGTTCAGGATGTTGCTCTCGTCGGTCTCGCTCAACTTGTAGGTGAGGTGGCCGAGTCCCTGCGTGCCGGGGATGTACTTCATGCACGCGTTACCGCGGTCCGCGTCGTCGATCGCGAGCCACACGGTCACCGCCTTCGACGGCGTGAGCGGCCAGTAGCTCGCATCCTGGTGCCAACTCACGGTCTTGCCGTCCTGTGGCATCTTGCAAAAGAAGTGCGACCCCCACGCGACCACGCTTTCACCGAGCAGATCCGACACGATCGCGACGATTCGCGGGTTCGTGAGCACGTCCCACACGCGAGCGTGCCGCAGGTGTGCCGAGCTAATCGAGTAGCTGTCTTTGCCTTCCGACATGTACTTCGCGAGGAGGTTATCGAAGTATGTTCGTAGCCCCGCGATTTCGTTTTCGGTGAAGATGCGAAGCGGCAGAATGTAGCCGTTCTGGTTGAAGTGTGCGATCTGTTCGCGCGTGAGAACCTTCGGGTTGGTGTTGGCGCACGGATGAAACGACAGGTCGCGCGGGATCTGTTGTAATTCGTCCTGCCCGGGGATCGGTTGGAAGATGTTCGGTGCGGCCATCACGTAAATCTCGGTGGGAGAGGTACGGGAATATTACGCTGCGGGGCGAGTCGCGTCTTGCGGGTCGACGCGCGGAGCCCCTACGATGGGCGATAGGCAACCCCTCCCCTAAGAAGGAGGGGCTTCAAACCAAGAGTGTCTTAGCCCCTCCCTTCTTAGGGGAGGGGTTGGGGAGGGGTTGGGGAGGGGTTCTTGGAGTTCCGAATGAGCGACGACAACGACCTGATCGGCCTGGACGACCTACCGGACGAAGCCCGCAGCGTGGTGGACGCGGCTGAGCGAGCGGTCGCGGAGGTGCGCGAGCGCGCGGACCACGAAGCCACCGAAATTCGCCTCGCCGCCGAGCGCGAGTGCGACGTGATCCGCGCCCGGGCCGAAACCGAACTCGCCGCGGTGCAGCACGCTACCACGCGCGAACTCGCCCCGCTCGTGCGAGAGTTGCTGGACCAACTGCGAGAGCTCCAACAACGGTACACGCGTGAAGGGCTACTCGACGAAGCGCTCGCGATTCGCGCCCGCGTGCGGCAACTTCGCGGTGACCTGCTCGGGGTGCGCTCCGACCCGGGGAACCTCACCGAGTTCACCCCCGCCGATGCCGGGCGTACGCTCCTGGTCGAAGTGACCGGACGCACCGACGGCAGCGTGTGGGGAACCGACACTTACACATCCGATTCCCGGCTCGCGACGGTCGCGGTCCACGCGGGCCTCGTGCGCACCGGCGAACGCGGACTGGTTCGCGTGGTCATCCTCGACGGCGCGGGCTTGGTCTACGCCGGGAGCCACCGCAACGAAGTCATCAGTTTCGATTACGCGAATTATCCCGTGGCGTATCGCGTGGAGCGCGTGTGATTATGGATCACCCCGACTGGCCCGCGTTCATGGCCGCGATCCTCGCCGAACCGGACGACGACACGGTTCGCCTCGTGGCCGCCGACTTCCTCGAAGAGAACGGCGACGCAGACCGCGCCGCCTTCATCCGCATTCAGTGCGCGCTCGCGCGCGTGGAAGCGAAGTCGCTGGAAGCGGACGAACTCCGAAAGAAGGAGCGGGCGTTTCTCGGGTCAATGTCGATGTTTCGGCTCTTGTGGGCAGCGGAAGCGTGCCCGGAGTTGGTTCGCGTGCAGCCGCCGGCACGCGGCGATTCGCCGCTCGCGCTGCCGCGGGTCGAAGGCGCGGAGCGCCTGACGTGGCGCCGCGGGTTCGTGGAACAGGTGACATGCCCTGCGACGGAGTGGTTAAAGCACGGCGTCGCGGTGCGGCGCGCCAGCCCCGTGCGCGAGGTTCGTCTTCACGGCTGCTTCCCGGTCCCGCGCGATCACTGGTACGCAAACCTGGACGCGCTTCGCGGGTTGCCGCGCGTCTGGATCGACATGGACAGCGAGGGATGGCTGCAACAGTGGCTGCCGGGGACGAAAGTGGAAGACATACCCTTCTGAATGGTGGAGCGCCCGCGCCGGATATAAGAACCCCGGGCGTTGCCCGGGGCTGAGGAAGCGCAGGCCTTCAGCCTGCAAAGCCCTGAAAGGGCGACATTCCTCAGCCCCGGGCAACGCCCGGGGTTCTTGGCGACGTGGGCACGCGGCGCGTTTCAATCACCAATCCCTACTTGCCTTCCTTCGAGCGTTTGAGGTACTTGCCGTCTTCGGTCTGAATTTCCACCAACTCGCCCTGCGTGATGAACGACGGCACCTGAATCACCAGCCCCGTTTCCAGCGTCGCCGCTTTCGTCTGCGCGGCCGCTGTTGCGCCCTTGATCCCAGGTTCCGTCTCGACCACCTTCAGCGTCACCGTCTGCGGCAAGTCCATCGACAGCGCCTTGCCGTCGTGGAATGTGATCTTCACGTCGTCGTTCTCGCGCAGGTACTTCATCATGTCGCCGACCATGTCGCCGTTCAGCGTGACCGGCTCGAACGACTCCTTATCGACGAACACGAAGTCGTCGCCGTCCTTGTAGGAGTACGAGTAATCTTTGGTGTCGAGGTACACCACATCGACCTTGTCGTCGGGGTGAACCCGCTCCTGCGTGATCGAACCCGTGGTCATGTTCTTGAGTTTGAGGTACAGGATCGCGCGCCAGTTCCCCGGCGTGTTGAGGTCGCGGTCGAGACAGTAGAAGAGGGTGCCGCCCATGTTCAGCACCATGCCGCGCCGGATGTCGATCATCTTCGTTGACGCCACTGGAAGCCTCCTGTTACAGGGACGCCGCTTCCGTGCGGAACGTCCCGGTCGTGTGAATCGCTCAATTGTCGTTCTAGCGGAACAGTGGGCAGTGGGCAGTGGGCAGTGGGCGGAGAGGAAAGACCCCGTCGGACAGAAGCGAGCGATGTCAGCTTTCTCTATCTTATCTCTTGCCCACTGCTCACTGCCAACTGCCCACTTCCTACGACACCCCAGAGGTGCCCTAATGTTCGCGCTCCCCCGCGCTCTCGCTGCCGCTCTCTTCCTGGCAACCCTCACCGCTCTCGCCGCGCTGCCGGCGAGCAACACACTCGCGGACGGTCCCAAAGACAACATCGCGACCCAGGTGCGACCGGTCCCGCCGGTCGGGAACGACATCCCGGCCGAAGACCTCGCGGAGATCAAGAAGGGACTCGCGGAGCTTCAACAACTCATCAAGGACATCGGGAAGCACGACCTGCTGCCGGACGTACTCGTCTACGAGAAGGCGGTGCGGTGGGCGCTCGACTACAAGGAGATCTACGACGGCAAGGGCGCGAAGCCGGCCACGAACGTGAAAAAGGCTCTCGCCGCGGGTCTCGAACGCGCGAAGCAACTCAAGGACGGCAAGACGCCGTGGACCACGCAGACCGGCGGTGTCCTCCGCGGCTACCAATCGAAAATCGATGGCAGCGCGCAACCGTACTGGCTCATCGTCCCGAAGGAATACGACTTCGCCGCGAAGACGAAACACCGGCTCGACTTCTGGTGGCACGGCCGCTACGAGAACACCGTCGAGGCCGGCTTCATGGCCAACTCGCCCGGTTCGGGCAGCGGCATCATTCCCGCGCCCGGCGCGATCATCCTCCACCCATTCGGGCGCTTCAGCAACGCGAACAAGTTCGCGGGCGAAATCGACACCTTCGAGTGCCTCGAACACGCGAAGAAGCACTACCGCATCGACGAGTCGCGGTTGGTGGCGCGCGGGTTCAGCATGGGCGGGGCCGCGTGCTGGCAGTACGGCGCGCACTACCCGACGCTGTGGGCCGCGTGCGCCCCGGGCGCCGGTTTCAGCGAGACGCCGGAGTTCCTCAAGGTGTTCCAGAACGAGAAACTTGAGCCGACGTGGTACGAGAAGAAACTGTGGCACATGTACAACGCCAGCGACACCGCCGAGAACTTCTTCAACCTGCCGACGGTCGCATACAGCGGCGAGATCGACTCGCAGAAGCAAGCCGCCGACGTGATGGCCCGCGAGATGAAGAAGGTCGGGCTGGAACTCAAGCACATCATCGGGCCGAAAACCGGGCACAGCTACGAGAAGGCTGCAAAGGAAGAGGTGAACAAGCTCATCGACGCGATCGTGGAGAAGGACCGTGACCCGAAGAAGCCGCGCGAGTTGAAGTTCGTCACATACACGTTGCGGTACAACCAGTGCGGTCAAATCACGATAACCGGGCTGGGAAAGCACTGGGAACCGGCGGAAATTACGGTCTCGTTGAAGGACGGTTACACCGTTCAAACGAAGGGGATCACCTCGTTCAGCGTGTTCGTGCCGTGCTACAAGACTGGCCCGACGTTGATCGACGGAAACAAAATGGATGTAGGGGCCGCGCGAACTGACCGGGTTCTGACATACAAGAAAGGCGCGGACGGCAAATGGACTGAACGAGCGTCCTTCGACGCTGGTCTACACAAGATTCACGGGCTGCAAGGCCCGATTGACGACGCCTTCATGGACTCGTTCGTGATGGTGAAGCCGACTGGTCGGCCGATGAATTCCAAGACCGCGGAGTGGGCCGAGAAGGAGATGAAACACGCGGCCGAGCACTGGCGGAAGCAGTTCCGTGGCGACGCCCCGGTGAAGGCCGATACCGAAATCAAGGACGAGGACATCAAGAACAACAACCTGATTCTCTGGGGCGACCCGATGAGCAACGCGATCCTCGCGAAGATCGCGGACAAGCTTCCCATCAAGTGGACCGACAAGGGCGTCACGGTCGGCAAGGAAACCTACGAGATCGGCACGCACGTCCCGGTGCTGATCTACCCGAACCCGCTCAACCCGTCGAAGTACGTCGTCATCAACAGCGGGTTCACGTTCCGTGAGTACGACTACCTGAACAACGCGCGACAGGTGTCGAAGTTGCCCGACTACGCGGTGATCGACACCACCACGCCGCCGGACGCACGCTACCCCGGCAAGGTCGTGCGAGCGGGCTTCTTTGGCGAGAAGTGGGAGTTGTTGGAGAACGACGGGAAGTAGGTCAAACAACCCCTCCCCAACCCCTCCCCTAAGAAGGGAGGGGCTTCAAACCAAAGACAAATCGAGCCGTGAGTTCTCTGGTGTTGGTTTTGCTCCCCCTCCCTTCTTAGGGGAGGGGGTTGGGGGGAGAGGTTTCTTCTGGAGTTCACATGCCCAGCATCCGGGTCATCCTCGCCGCACTGTTCGCAATGGCTCTCGTCGCCGGCGTCGGCGGGTACTTCCTGCTGCGCCCACCGGCGCCGAAACCCGGGCCGCGGCACGGCGAACCGCCGGTCGATCCGGTCCCGCCCGGCACCGACCCGAAGTCCGCGACCGAGCAACCCAAACTCGTCGTGTTCGTCGTGTTCGATCAGATGCGCGGCGACTACCTCGCACGCTGGGCCGAACACTACGGTCCCGACGGCTTCGAGCGCATCAAGAAAGAAGGGATCTGGTTCAGCGAGTGCCACGTCCCCTACGCCTGCACGTCCACCGGCCCGGGGCACGCATCGCTCTCCACCGGCGCGCCGCCGAGCGTGACCGGGATCATCGAAAACGTGTGGTACGACCGCAAGACCGGGGCACACGTCTACTGTTGCCAGCCGACGCGGCCCTACGATCTCGTGCCGCCGGTGCCGGCCGAATTCGGCAAGCCCAGCCGCGGGTCCGCGCTCGGCTACTCGCCCGAGAAGCTCCTCGCGCAGACCGTCGCCGACTCGCTCCACGACGCGACGAAGGGCAAGGGGCGCGCGTTCTCGCTCTCCATGAAGGACCGCACCGCGGTACTCATGGGCGGCCAGAAGCCCGCCGGCGCGTACTGCTTCGACACGCGCGACGGCAAGTTCCACACCGGTGCGTTCTACGGCCGCGACGCCGCGCACCCGTGGATGAACGAGTTCAACGCCGCGAAGCCCGCCGACGCGTGGTTCGACAAGCCGTGGGACAAGCTCAAGCCCGGTCTCGATTACGCGAAGTACAGCGGCCCGGACGAGGCGAACGGCGAGGCGAACTGGTTCGAGTGGCAGAACCGCAAGTTTCCACACGACCTCAAGGGCAGGCTCGCCGCGCCCGCCGCGCCGTACTACGCCGCAATGGAAGCTTCGCCGTTCGGGAACGATCTGCTCCTCGGGTTGGCGAAGAAAGCCGTCACCGCGGAGAAACTCGGGCGCGGCGACGTGCCGGATCTGCTGTGCGTGAGTTTCTCGTCCACCGACCTCGTCGGGCACCAGTACGGACCCGACTCGCAAGAGGTGCTCGACGTGACGCTCCGCGCCGACAAGGTGGTTGCGGAGTTCCTCACGTTCCTCGACGCGGAGGTGGGCAAGGGGAAATACGTGCTGGTGATCGCGGCCGACCACGGCGTCTGCCCGCTGCCGGAACTCGCGTCCACGAAGGAGAAGTACCCGGCCGCGAAACGCACGCCGGTGAAGGAACTCGCCGAGGGGCTTGAGGCCGCGCTCAACGCCATGCACAACGCGACCGGCAACGCACCGACGCGGTGGATCGAGGTATTCGACGACGACACGTGGCCGTGGGTGTACCTGAACCACAAGGTCATCGAGTCGCGAAAACTAAAGCTCGAAGACGTAACGACCGAGGCAAGAGACTGGCTCGCGGGTCGCGGGTACATCGAAACCGCGTACACCCGGAAGGAACTCGAAGACGGGCAGTTCCCGGAGGACAAGCCGTTCAAGAAGTCCGCGGCGCTCGCATATCACCCGGACCGGTGCGGCGACGTGATCATCGTTCCGAAGACCGGCGTGCTGGTCACGAAGTATCCGGCCGGCACGAGCCACGGCAGCCCACACCCCTACGACGCGCACGTTCCGTTCCTGGTGTACGGAGCCGGTGTTCCGGCGCTCGGGCAGCGTAAAGAGAAGGTGTCGTCGCTATCGGTCGCGCCGACGCTCGCGTGGGCGTTGGGCGTCCCCGCCCCGAAACAAGCCGCCGTGCTGCCACCCGAAGCGATCCCGGTCAAGAAATGAAAAGAGAGCAATAAGAGGAAAGGCAGTATTAACCACAGAGGCACAGAGAGCACAGAGAGAAAACCAAAGGCAAAGAAAGACAGAATTCAATTCTTCTGTTCCTCTCGGTCTTTTGTCTTCTCTCAGTATTCTCTGTGACTCTGTGGTTAATACTGCCTTTCGGCCCTCTGCCGATCTCACGTGCCGGGCGGGCGCGGGGGCTGCTGCGGGACGCGGAGACGGCGGTTCGGATCCAGTTCCACCGCGCCGAACATCTGCTCATGCTGAGCCACCGCGCGCTTCAACAGATCGGCCAGGCGCTTCGCGGTCACGAAGTTCATGATGACCCGGTGCGTCAACACGATCGGGTCCGGTCCGGCCGGCGTTACCACCTGCGAGAACGTACCCAACTCCAGATACACCTCGTCCGCGTTCAGGTGTGCTTGAACGAAGTTCGCGTACACCGTCTCCCGGTTCGTCACGTCAACCGGGATCTGAACCTGTTGCTGAGGTTGCGCAGCGGGCTTCACTTCGTCGGCCATTAGCGACTCCTGAAAGGAAAAGTGTGCTCCGCGACCGCCCGCCGGAGGGCGACCGGTCGCGGATTCGCACAGTATATCCCCTTTGGAAGAGAAGGGGAGAAGGGGAGGGAAGACAAAGACACGAGCGCATTGTCTTTGTCTTCCCTCCCCTTCTCCCCTTCACCCTTCACCCCTTCTCTTCCGAACCCTTCCCTTCCAACGAGGTCGGGAACAGCCACTTCGCCAACTGATTTCGCACGCCGGGGATCCACAACACGAAGGCGAAAGGAGCGAGCAGTCGCACGGACCTGAAGAGCGCCGTCACCCCACCCGCCCCGGCGTGCTTGTCACCGGTCGCGTCGGTCAGGACCGGCGACCCGAGGGCCGAGTCGGGCACGAGCGTGACCTGGCCATCGGTGTCGGCGGCCACAGCCAGCGCCGCGGCTCGCGCCGATGCTGCGGTGAACGCGAATCTCACCTTCGGCAAACTCAATCCGCCCCGCAGGCGGTCGCGGATTACGAAGTCCGGCAGGAACGCGAGCACCATCACGATCATCAGCAACTCGAACAGGTTCAGCCCCATTATCACGCCGATGATCGCGTGCATCGCGGTCGCCAGGAGGATGATGAGCCACCGCAACCGGGTCCACAGCAGGAACGGTCCCGCGATCTCGATGAACAACGTGAACCACACGCCCAACGCGGTCATCGCGTAATAGAGGGGCTTGATGCGGGCCAGCGCCCGCAGCGTCTTTTCATACCACTCGTACTGCATCAGAGTGAACTCCGGGTTCACCATCACGTCCCACACGGCGCGCCCGTCCCACCACCCGTTGCCTTTCAGCTTTGCGAGCCCCGATGCCATGTAGATGAAACAGAAGTGAACCTGGATCAACCTGAGCGCGAACCCGGCACTGCGGGACGGCAACGGGGCGGCCAGGAACGTTTGCGTCTGGGGGTCGACCGTGCCCGTGCGGCGCAGGCTCGCGCGGACCGCGCGATACCGCGCGATGAGCCGATCCAGCGAGAGTGCCGCCCCGCTGTTCCCGATCATCAGGTAGAACAGCAGGATGTTCATCATCGTGTCCATCCCGAACAGAATCTGCTGGGTTCGGTGGACGTAGGTGAGCACCGCGAGCCACACGATCACCGACGTGACCCGCGTGAACAGCCCGACCGTGAACAGCACCATCACGAGCAAAATGGCGGTGTGGATCAGCGCCATCTGCGTCGGGTCGGAGACGTGGAACCAGACGGAAAAGATGTTGTGCCCAGTTTGAATCGTCTTCTCGGGTTCGTTGTTCCAGTATTCGAGGTACTCGATCTTCTTCGCGCGCTGCGCCGGGTCGGTCGGGAGCGTGTACAGGAACTCGACGAGCGCGCGCCGGACCTCAGGTACGATCTCAACGAAGTGGTTGAGGATGTAGGCCCGCGCGGTGTTGTCGGCGCGGTTGTCCGGGAGTACGTCCCAGAACGCGCGAACCTCGTCGGCGACCTGTTTGCGCTCGCCCACGGGGAGCGCGGCGATGAAAGGCGGTGGGGGCGGGGTGGCCGGCTGGTCCGGCACCACCTTCGGCGCCTCCTCACTGGTCAGCACGGCCAGGTATCGCTCGCGGCGTTCCGGGAACGTCTGCATGTCCTGGAGCCAGTTCAGCGCGTAAACGGGGTTCTCCGAGCTGTCGCTCGCGCTGATGCGCCGGAGGAATTCCAGCGCCCGCTTGCGATTCGCCTCGTCCTCGGGCAGCGCGCGGATGAAATCGAGGACGGCCTTGCGCCGGTGCTGAAACTCCGGCAACCGGGCGGGCATCACCGACTGCGGATCCCAGTTCAGAACCGGTGACGCCTGCCACGGGTACTCGGCCCGCTCGCGTTCGATGTAGGCGGACGCATACCACGCGTGCTTACCGAAGAACTGTTGCAGATCCACGCTGTACGAGAGGTGGATGTACAACACCAGCAACCCGGTCGTGATGCGGATGAAGCCGAGCGTGGTCGGATCCGCGGCCGGGAACCAGAACCCGGTCCACCGCTGCCACGGGGACTTGTACGCGGGTTCGGGCGCGGTGATGGGCGTCAACTCAGAAGCCATAGCGAATCTCACTCCCTGAAGAGACCTACCCCCGGCCCCTCCCTGCAGGGAGGGGAGAAAGAATCTGCTCGCTGGCGCTCGCGGGACAACAGCGCGACAGTCCGCGAGCGTAGCGAGCGCCGCTCCCTGCAGGGAGCGGCCGGGGGTGGGTCAGACCGTACTCAGCGCAGTTGGTCCCAGTCGAACACACGGTCGCGGTACTTCTTGTCGTCCACATGGCGCTCGCCGAACTCGACCGGCTGGCCCCGCTCGTTCCGCTCTCCGGTTTCGATCACGTTGAACAAGGCGTGGATCGACAGGTTGTCAACGAAGTCCCGCTTGTCCGGGCCGACGAAGCCCTGGCGCGAGGTGATGGGCACGAGCCAGTAGAGCAGCGGTTCCTGGGAGTGCAACAGTTCGATGCGCGTCGAACCGGGCCTGTTCGGGTCCGAAACGAACCCGTACTCGCCCAGGAAGTACGGGCGGTAGGTCGAGGGGTGATACGCGCTGGCGATCGCGCCGGACCGGTTCCGCGGGTTGACGAACGCCTCCACGTTCAGCGTCTGGTGCTCGAGCCGGTAGATCTTCACCGTCGTCTTGCCCGCGCTCTCCCGGTCCGTGTTTTCCAGGATGATGTGCGACGCGTACGACGGCAGGATGAACCGCATGACCGTCGGGTCCGGGAGTCGGTACTGAGTCACCAATTCCTCGCCGGGGTTTGTCGGGATGAGGTACGTGACCGCCTGCCGGCGCGGGAGTAGTTCGGCCCGCTCGGCGGCGTGCGTTCCCTGGACCAGCCCCGGCGACGCCCGCGCCAGTTGCTCCGTGATCGACAGCCGCCGGTAGTACGTCAGTCCGAGCGGATCCTTCACGTCGGACGGGCGCTTCGGCAGCACATACCAGCGCGTGTCGTACTGCTTCTTCCCCTGGGCGTCGGTCCCGGTTTCGGTCTTCAGCAAACAAACGATCACGCTCGCCGGCCCCGGTTCGGGCGAGTAGAAGTGGTACGCGTTCCGCATGTAGATGAACTGCAGATACGGGTTGTACACACGGGTATACATCTGCTCGGTCACCCACGGCGTCGGGGGCGGGGTGGTCGTGGCGAAGAAAATACCGGTGAAGTGAAACAGCAGGGCCGCGCTGAGGATCGGCAACCGGTATTGCCACGGTGCGAGAAGGGTCAGCGTCCACGCGAGCGACACCGCGGTGAACACCCCGAACAGCAGCCGAAACGAGTCCCAGTGGGCCGGAGTGCCAGCCACCGCGAGCAACCCCGCTCCGGCCCCGATCGCCCAGGTTTGCCACAGGTCCGGGCGCATCGACACGGCGGAACCCACCGTGATCACCCCGACGAAAACGAGCCAGAGCCTCGCGGTGTGAATCACCCACGGCGGCGACCCCATTGCGGTCGCCACCAGCGCCAGAACCGCAGCACCCGCGAGCATCCCCAAGCCGACGAACCCGACCTTGCGGACGAAAAGCCATTCCAGCGGCGGCACGACTTCGGAGACTGACTCGGCGGCGGGTACTGCGTCCCGGTCCATGACGGCCCTCGTTCGACGGTGCGGCGCGGAAGGTACTCCATCCATCGGCGGGCTACACCGGAGGTGATAACCCCGTTTGGGGGGTCAGCGTTGGTGCCGACCGGCCCGCGGTCGCGCCACCGGCATTTCCCCCGTGTGTAGGGAGTTCAGGAGCGGGCTGTACAACCGTTGTCGTCGTACCACCCTAATATCCCAAGTGTCTCAATTTACCGTTGACTCCCATTTACCCTCAATCTACCATCCCCTATACACGGATTCACCCGCCTCACTTGGTTAGAGCTCCCTCACAGGCGGTAACCAGGCGCGAAAAAACCGGTTTTCGTTCTGTCGCGGACACGGAGCCGCGACCGAGAGCCGATCGCACACGAGGCGGAATCGGGAGGGCTTCGAGATGTACAGCGTTGTTCTGATGGTCGCGGCTACTTCGGGCGGTGACATGTCCAGCTTCGGGGACAAGGGCGGGTGCCACGGCACCGTCGCCAGCACGGGTTGCCACGGCGGCGGGTTCCTGGGTCTTCGCGACGGCGACGGCCTCTTCAAGAAGAAGGGCGGCTGCCACGGCACGCCGGCCGGTTGCACCGGGACCGTGGTGGCTGCTCCGGCCGCTCCGGCCGCTCCGGTCGCTCCGGCCGCTAAGGCCCCGACCGGTTGCAGTGGCCACGCCGCGAGCACGGGTTGCCACGGCGGCGGGTTCCTCGGTCTCCGCGACGGCGACGGCCTCTTCAAGAAGAAGGGCGGCTGCCACGGCCGGTAAGTAACGATCTGGAACGACGCACGAACGGGAGTCACTTGGCTCCCGTTCCTGTTTTTCCGGGGACCCGTTATAATTCCTCACTCGATGAGGAATGCGAATGAGTGTCTCTCTGGTGCGACCGCGCGTCGCGGAGATCGTGTTTCGGTTGTACGACCGGCCATTGCACCCCGAACTGTTCGAGGCGGTTGCCACTCGGACCGTGGACGGCGACGGCGCGAAACTCACGGTCCGGCTGACTCGGACCGGGCACACACTCAGTTGGTCAGAATCGGGCGCGCACCTGGAAGAAGTGATTGCGTTGGCGAGTGGGGAGTTACCAGACGCGGGGCTACGGCTCACGCATCGGTTCGACCGCGGACAGCGCGGGCACACCGAGTTCCCCGGCGTGCGATATCACGTGGCGACGCAACTCGAGGTGCTGGAACCGGAGCAGTTCGTCCACGTCCACGCGGAACTGCTCGCCGACGGCACGCGCAAAGGGCTGGTGTTCCACTGCCGGGAGAACAACCGCGTTGGGCTGTCACCACTCGGCGTGGTCATCGTCGAATCGCTCCCGCGGTGCCTGAGTGTGAACGCGTTCCACACATTCCCCGACGAATTCGCTGTCGTGAAAACGCAATCGTTGATCGAGAGGGTATGAAGCCGCGAGCGGCTACACGCGTCTCCTTCGCGCCGCAATGAGGAACCGGTTGGCGCGCTCCGTGTCCGGCTTCTCCGGTAGTTTCGTATTCGCGAACGCTTCCTGAAACACGCGGTCCAACTCCAGCGCACGAGCTTCCATTTGCTCGAACGGCACTTCCCCGCGGCGGATCGCGAGCAACTCGTCGCGGTGCTCGCCCACATCCACCTGAATGTCGCCGTCACGCATCGCGCGAATACCGCTGTGCAACAGACGGATCAGGTGCATCGCGTACTTCGGCTTGTACCGGCGGTCGGTCGCGAACCCGCGTTTCATCAGCCGGAACTGGGACAGCACATATCCCGAGTACGTGCGGTACAGGTGCCGCGACAAGAACGCGGTGCGAACGGCTCGCAGCGCCTCACCGGTTTCGTCGATGTGCAGCACGACCGGCGACCAGAGCGTTTCGAGGATGTTCGGGTTCGCCTGAAGCGCGAGCCGCACAAACTTCTCGATCTCCCAATCGACCTCTTCCACGCCCTCGCTGAAGAACTCGGCTTGTTCAGGCGGTTTGGTAAGCGACCAGTGCCAGTCTGCCGGCGGCAGGAACACGCCGCGCCGGTCCTCGTCCGAAGACTCCGTCGCCAAACCGAACGCGCGTGATCCGAGCAGCACGCGAAGGACCACGAACGCGGACACGTCTGGCCCGGCGGTCGCGGTGGCTTCGACGGTGTGGTCGCTGCGGCGCACGAGCAGCTCGCCGAACTTCAAGCGGAACGAAACGCCATCGAGGAACCGCACGAGGTACGGGCGGTCGTTGGACGCGGGCGTTTCGACCACCTCGCCGACGGTGCCGGCGGGCTTCGTAATGTCGGTACTCGGCACGCGGCGGTCGTAACGCAGCACGACCTGCGACCCGACCGGGATGAGGAAGTTCGGCGGCAGGTTGTCGTCGCGCACGTCGGACATGAAAACCCCCGAAGAAGGATTAACCACAGAGAGGTCCCCGCCTGCGGGCAAGAGAACACAGAGGAAGCTAAAGGCAGAGAAAACAGTTCAACAACAAGTTCTTGTCTTCTCGGTGTTGGTCTTCTCTCTGTACTCTCTTGCCCCACAGGCGGGGACCCTCTCTGTAGTTAGTCCTTCTTATCTTCCAACGCCAGCAGTTTCTTCTTCCGGTGGAGGCCGCCAGCGTAGCCGTGCAGTTTGCCGTCGGTGCCGATGACGCGGTGACATGGCACGATCACCGCGACCGGGTTGGTGGCGCACGCGCGGGCCACGGCTCGAGCCGCAGTCGGCGCCCCGATTGCCTCCGCGACCTCCTTGTAGCTCCGCGTTTCGCCGTAGGGGATGGCGAGCAGCGCGTCCCACACGCGGCGCTGGAACGCGGTGGCACGCACGTCGAGCGGAAGGTCGAGGTGTGGTTGTTCGCCTTTGAGGTGGCGTTCGAGCTCCGCAAGCCACGGCTCGAGTTCGGCGCTGGCGCGCGAAACATCCGCCTTAGGGAACTCGGCGTGGAGCGCGGCTTCCGCGTCCTTGTCGGTGTCGGCGAAACTCAACCAGCAGATGCCTTTCTGCGTCGCGGCCAACAGAACGCGGCCGAGCGCGCACTTCGCGGTCGTGAAGCGGATGGCGACCGGCCCGCCCTTCTGGTACTGGCCCGGTGTCATGCCGAGTTGGTCCGCGGCGCGCTCGTAGAGCCGACTGCTCGACCCGTAGCCGGCGGCCGTCATCGCGGTGGTCACAGAGTCCCTCTCTTTCAGTTTTGATTTGAGCAGGTTCAGCCGGCACGCATCAGCGAACCGGCGCGGACTGAGACCGACGACCCGCTTGAACACCCGCTGGAGGTGCGCCGGACTGAGGCCCGCTTGCTCGCCCAGGTGCGCGAGCGTGAGAGGTGTTTCGAGATGGGTGCGAATGTAGTCGCACAGCTCGCAGACGAGCGAAACGGTATCGGGATCAGCGCTCGGCATCGCAACACCTCCGCACGCACGATACGCGAGGGGCGGGCGGGGCCGCTATCCGGTTCTTGCGCCGACGGCAGAATTCAAAAGTAGTAGGCACACGCCATGTGTCGTTGCTTCACGCGAGGTGAAGCA
>CAMDQN010000011.1 GCA_945905925.1 Singulisphaera sp. GP187 | reverse complement strand
GGAGCGCGCAACTTATGCGGCGCGCTCCCCTCCGCGGACTACGGGTCGCGGCTAAACGACAGGCGCTACTCTTGTCTTCTCTTCGCGCCCCTCACAGCCACGGCCGTGAGCGGGTCGTCGGGCCAACTGTGCTTTGGATACCTTGCGCGCAGTTCCTTCCGCACGAGCGGGTAGCCGTTCTTCCAGAAGCTCGCGAGGTCGTCCGTCACCTGCTGCGGGCGGTAGTTCGGCGCGAGCAAGTGCAACAACACTTTCACGCGACCGCGAGCGACGCGCGGCGTTTCCGTCAGCCCGAACATCTCTTGAATCCGCGCCGCGAGCACCGGCGGTCGGCCCTCCGCGTACTCGATCTGGATGTGGCTCCCACTCGGCACTTCGATCCGCTCCGGGGCTTCGCTCTCGACGATCTGAAGTTGTTGGTAGGTGAGTTGGCCCTTGAGGAAGTCGAGCCACGGGCCGTTGCGCACGTCGCTGAGCGAGCGCCGGTTACGGCATAGCCACTGGAGCGCCTCGCGAAGATCGGCCGCTTCGAACGCGGGTAACTCCAACTCCGGTATCCACGCGCGCAGGCACCGCACGCGCGTGCGGAACTCGCCTGCCGCGGAATCCGGTGTCGGTAGCACTTTCTCGAACCGCTCGGCGGCGGCAGACGCCAACACGCTCGCGGCCTCGCTTTCGTCGGCGATGTGCGCGTTCACTTCATCCAGAACGAGGTCGTCGAAGCGAGTTATCTTGCGGGCCGCGAGGCGTTCGGCTTTCTCGTCGAAGATCACTTCGATTCGCGTGGAGATGCGTTCGGGCGGGAGCCACTCGCGCTCGACGCCGGACGCGAGCCGCACAAATGAATCCGCGCCGCCGGCATCGACATCGACGCACACGAACAACTCCGGTTCGCTCACGCCACTGGTTAGGGCGAGCCTGATGCCGCGCCCGCCCACGGTAATCGCCTTCGTGCTGCCCGGCTCGCGGCGCCGCGCGAGCCGGTCCGGGTACGCCACGAAGATACAGCGCAGGAGAGCATCGTCGGGGGAGAGGTTGTATCAATCGCGACAACTGGTCGCGCACTTCCAGCACCGCGTTCGCGCCCCCGCGATGCAGCCTTCCGAGTGGGCCGTCCACACTCCCGGCGCGCTCGAAGCGTTCGAGCGCCTCGACGCGATCGAGCACGTCTGACACCGTCGGCGGAGCGGTGCGAACCGGTGGGCCGCTGTCGAACTCGCGCAAAAACGGGTCGCGCTCGGACAGCAGCGCCGCTGTGATCGCCGCGCGGTTCGCGCAGTTCAAACGCTGACCTTCGAGTAACAGCCGGCCGAGTCGCGGGTGAACCGGCAGCGTGCCCGCGGCTTCGCCCAGCGTGGTAATCGCACCGCTTCGGAACAGTTCCAGTGCGTCGAGCAGCGAAAGAGCCTGCTGCACGGCTTCTTCGGTCGGGGGGTCGAGCCACGGGAACTTCCGCACATCGGGTTCGCCCAGCGCCGCGAGTTGAAGCACGGCACCGCACAGATCGACGCGCTTGATTTCGGGTATGGTCTGTTCGGCGCGCCCGCGATGGCTCGGTTCGTCCCAGAGGCGCACGCACACGCCCGGTGCGGTGCGCCCGGCGCGACCGGCACGCTGATCTGCGGACGCGCGCGAAATTGGAACGAGCCGCAACCGGTCCATGCCCACGCTCGGCGCGAACTCCATTTGCCGCGCGAGGCCGGAGTCGATTACCGCGGTCACGCCGTCAACTGTCACCGACGTTTCCGCGACGTTCGTTGCGAGTACAACCTTCCGCCGGTCGAGCTTCTGAAGCGCACGGTCCTGCTGTTCCGGCGGCAGGTCGCCGTGCAGCGGAAGCACGATGATGTCGCGCTCGCGTGCGAACGCTTCAAGCTCAGCGGCGGTTTGGCGAATCTCACGCAGTCCGGGAAGGAATGCGAGTACGTCGCCATCGCGTTCATTCATCACGTCGCGAACGGCGTCCGCGACCGCGAGTGACACCGCAGTGTCACTGCGCCGCGCGCGGTACGTTATCTCCACCGGGAACGCGCGCCCTTCGCTGTCCACGACTGGGCAGCCGCCGAAGTACGCGGACACCGCGGCCGGATCGACGGTCGCGGACATCACGACGCACTTCAGTTCGGGTCGCACGCTCTCGCGGATCAGTCGCACCATGCCGAGCGCGAGATCGGCTTCGAGTCCGCGTTCATGGAACTCGTCGAACACCACGCACGCAACGCCTTCGAGGAACGGGTCGTCGTGCAATCGGCGGAGCAACACGCCGGGCGTCACAACGAGTACCCGCGTGCGTGCGCTCGCTTTCTTGTCGAACCGCACTTGATAGCCGAACAAATCACCGAGGGGCGTGCCGTGTTCGAGTGCCATTCGGCGTGCCGCGGCTCGCGCGGCCACGCGCCGCGGTTCGAGCATCAACACCAACCCGTTCCCAACGAGGCCGCTCTCGACGATGGCGGGCGGTACGCGGGTGGTCTTCCCGGCGCCGGTCGGGGCTCGCAGCACGACGGCGCCGTTCGTGCGCAACGCGGTGAGTAGTTGGGGAAGGGTGTCGTCGATGGGCAAGTGTTCGCGCGGCATACGAATCAGTTTAGCGTTCGCCACGTTGGGGCGCGCGTCGTACATTTTGCCTCGACGCTTTTACCCGCAAGGAGTCCACCGGTGAACCAGCGCTGGTTGCTCGTCGCGTTCGCGCTGTTGATCGGCGCACCGGCGTTCGCACAGGACAAGAAGGAACTGCGCTGGGGCACCGACCCAACCGGTGGCGGACCGTACATCTACAAGGACGATCCGAACGGCCCGTATGTCGGGTTCGAGGTGGAGTTCGCCGAGTACCTCGCGAAGAAGCTCGGTCGCACGAGCAAGCCGGTCGAAGCGGAGTGGAGTACGCTTCCGGAGTTGCTCGACAAGCCGCGCACCGGCGAGAAGGGCATCGACATTGTTCTCAACGGCTACGAAGCGCGCGATGACCTGAAGCAGAAATACGCGTCCACGGTGCCGTATTACCAGTATCGGTTGCAACTCGTCGCGCGCAAGGACGACGACTCGATTACCGGCTGGGCGGACCTCGGTCCGAAGAAGTCGCGTATCGGCGTACTCGAAGCGTCCGTTGCGTTCGACTACTGCAACAAGCGATACCCCGGACAGGTGGTGCCGAACAAGGACGTGGCGACCATGTTCAACGCAGTCGCGGACAAGACGCACGCGGACGTGACCGTGCAGGACAACCCCGCGTGCGTGTTCTACGTCGCCGACCCGAAGTACAAGGACAAGTTCAAACTGGTGGACGACGGCCGGCAACCGGGCGCCTACCTCATCTACCTGCGCAAAGACGATAAGGAATTACTCTCCGCCCTCGATACTGCAATCAAGGAAGGTTTGAAGGACGGCACACTGCGGAAGATCTACCAGAAGTACGGCATCTGGAACGCGGACCAGGAGTGGCTGTGTAAGGAGTTGACGGGCGACTTCCCGCCGGACGACGACGCGCAGGTCGAACGCACCGGGCGCGGTGGGGCCAGGTCTGTGTGGCCACTGATCCCGCAGTTGCTCCGCGCCGCGGGGATGACGATCTTTCTGGCGATTGCGTCGTTCCCGTTGGCGATGCTCGCGGGCGTGGTCATCGCGACCGGCCGCGTGTACGGACCGGTCTGGGTGAAGATCCCGCTCGCTGTGTTCGTGGAAGTGATTCGCGGCACGCCGTTGTTGCTCCAACTGTACTTCCTGTTCTTCATCCTGCCGAAACAGTTCCCGGTCCTCGCGTTCGACCCGATCTACATTGGCATCCTCGGATTGGCGATCAACTACGCGGCATACGAAGCCGAGAACTATCGCGCCGGAATTCAGTCCATCCCGCGAGGGCAGTTGGAAGCGGCGCTCGCTTTGGGCATGAGTCCGTTCACCGCGATCCGCACCGTGATCGTGCCGCAAGCGGTTCGTGTTGTGATCCCGCCCGTCACCAACGACTTCATCGCGCTGTTCAAGGACACCTCCGTGTGTTCCGTGATCCTCATTACCGAACTGACGCGAAAGTACAACGAGTTGTACAACTTCAACCGCGATCTGGTCGTGGAACTCGCGTTCATCACCGCCGGTTTGTATCTGCTGATGAGCTACCCGCTGTCGGTGGTAGCGCGCGTTCTGGAACGTCGAATGGGCGCGAGCGCCGCGGGGGGGCACCGATGATCCGCGCAACGAACATCGTGAAGTATCGCGGCGAGGCGCGCGTTCTTGATGGCGCCTCAATCGAAGTGCGAAAGGGTCAGGTCGCGGCGATGGTCGGGCCGTCTGGTGGCGGGAAGAGCACCCTCTTGCGCTGCATCAACGGCCTGGAGGAGTTTCACGAAGGCGAAGTTGCGGTGGGCACGCTCAAACTCAAGGGCAGCGAGATTCCGTCGCGGCACACGCTGTTGCAACTCCGCCACACGGTTGGGATGGTGTTCCAGCAGTTCAATCTGTTCCCGCACATGACCGTGCTCAAGAACGTGATGAGTGGCCCGGTGTACGCGCTCGGCAAAACGACCGACGAAGCCGAAACGACCGCAAAGAAGTGGCTGGGACGCGTCGGTTTGGCGGAGAAGCACGACGCGAAACCGGGGCAACTTTCGGGCGGTCAACAACAGCGTGTTGCGATCGCGCGGGCGCTTGCGGTTAACCCCGCGGCGATACTCTTCGACGAACCGACAAGCGCGTTAGACCCGAAAATGGCGGCCGAAGTTATGAGGGTGATCGACGACCTCGCGGACGACGAGCAGTTGCAGGTCGCGATGGTGATTGTTTCGCACGACATCGCGGCCGTGAAGCGGATCGCCGACGTAGTGTATCTGCTGGAAAAGGGCAAAGTGGTGTACTCTGGGCCAGCCGCCGAAGCGTTCGCTCCTGGCGGCCCAGCCAGCGCACTGGAGTGAGGGGAAGAACCCACCCCCGGCCCCTCCCTGCAGGGAGGGGCCGGGGTGGGTTCTTCACGCGACCAACAATCAGGAACCAACCATGACCACCGCAACCGCACAGCAACTGATCCGCGTCGGGCACAGCCCGGACCCGGACGACGCGTTCATGTTCCACGCGCTCGCCAACGACAAACTTCCCACTGGCAACCTCAAGTTCGTTCACGAACTCGTGGACATTGAGACACTCAACCGCCGGGCGCTCACCGGCGAACTCGAAGTCACCGCGGTCAGCATCCACGCCTACAGCTACCTGCTCGACAAGTACGCACTACTGCCGACCGGGTGCAGCATGGGCGACAAATACGGACCGATGGTCGTGGCCGGGAAGTCGCTTCAAGTCACCGACTTGCCCGGTATCAAGATCGCGGTTCCCGGCACGCTCACCACCGCGTTCCTCACACTCAAACTGCTCTTCGAGTCGATCGGCGCTGGCGACAAGTTGACCTACGAGGTAATCCCGTTCGACGAGATCATTCCGGCGGTCGCGTCAGGGAAGTACGACGCGGGTTTGATCATTCATGAGGGGCAGTTGACGTTCCAGAACCAGGGGTTGCACCTCGTCACGGACCTCGGCGTGTGGTGGCAGGAACGCACCGGGTTGCCGCTACCGCTCGGTGGGAACGTGGTTCGCAAAGACCTCGGCACCGCGACCATGAAGGAAGTGAGCCGCTTGATTCGCGCGAGCATCAAGTACGCCCTTGAACACCGACAGGAGGCGCTCGCGTATGCCCTCAAGTACGCTCGCGACATGGACGTGTCACTCGCGGACAAGTTCGTGGGCATGTACGTGAACGACTGGACGCTCGATTACGGCGAACGAGGTCGTGAAGCGATCCGTGCGCTGCTCGGTGAGGCGCATCGCGCCGGCATCATCCCGAACCCGGTCGCGGTGGAATTCGTTGAGTAGTACGGCCGTGGCGCGATGAAGAGAATCTGATACCAGAGCGATCCCGTCCTCATTTCCCTTGACGGCTGCCAACGCAGCCGTCAGCATTTCGTTACTCCCATTTGTGCGATTTCTCCTCGCACACCGCGCGATTCCAGATTCCCACAACCTCCAGTGCGCCCATGCCTGTACTCAAGACCCCGTGCCCGAAGTGCGAAGCCAGCATGCGGTTCACCGTTGACGGTGAGGGCGACCACAAGGTCACCTGCCTGAAGTGCGGGCACAACTTCACCGCGACCTTCGAATCGGACGAGCCGCCGACCAGGGCGAAGAAGGCAGACGCCAAGCCGGTGAAGGGCAAGGCGAAGAAGACCACCGACGACGACGATGACGACGCGCCCAAAAAGAAAAAGAAGAAGGGCGCCGGCGACGAGGACGGCAAGCGGAAGAAACTCATCCTCATGGGCGCCATCGCCGGCGTTATCCTGCTCTGCGGCATTGGCGGGATCATTTACGCGGTCACGTCGAAGGACAAGACGGCGCAGAAGGCTCCCGACCCGGTGCCGGACCCGACTCCTGAAGTGAAGCCGAACCCGAATCCCGAACCGGTCGTCAACCCGAACCCGCCGCCGCCGCCGAAGGAGAACCCGCCGCCGCCGCCGAAGGAGAACCCGAACCCGCCGCCGAAGGAGAACCAACCGGTAGACGTGGAACTGGCGACTACGCTCCCGGACCCGCCGAGAATTCGCGTCAACGGGTCGCTGGTGCCCACGAGCAAGCCGCTCGGGAAAGCTCCCGCGATCCCGCCGCTGGCCCCGGACGAAGACCCGTTCGTGCGCGCCAACGGGTTCAAGCATGAAGGTCTGCTCCCGACGTTGCCGGCGCTGCCAAAAACCGGTCGCCCGCTGCTGACGCTCGACTCGAGCGGGCACACCGGCATCATCACCGAGGTGTTTTTCACCCCGAAGGGTGAGCGCGTCATCACCGTCGCGGAAGACAAGGCGGTGCGCATCTGGGATCCGGCTACGAACGAGGTGGTGAAGACGGTTCGGTTCCCGTCCGGGCCGGGCAAAGAAGGGATGCTGTTCACCGCGGCTCTCTCGCCGTCCGGGAAGCGGTTCGCGGTCGCCGGCGCACCGCTGGCCGAGGTTCAACCCGGTCGGGTGCCGATCTACATCATCTCGCCCGAAACCGGCGCCCAACTTCGGCCGCCGCTCGAAGTGGGATCCGCCGCGATCACCGGCCTGAGTTTTTCCACCGATGGCGTCTGGCTCGGCGTCGGGTGCGAGAACGGGGCGATCCAACTCGTCAACGTCACCAGCGGCGTCTCCTACCCCGCGCCGCCGATCAGCAAGGCGCTGGTGAGGGAGGTCAAGTACAACCCGAACCCGAAGGCCAAACTGCTCGCGACCCTCGGCGCTGACAAGTTCGTGCAGATCTGGAACTTCGCGAACGTGGCGCAGAACAAGGACATCCCGGTTCAGGGCGCCACGCCGACCGCGCTCGCGTGGAGTAACGACGGACTCACCCTCGCGATCGGCAGCACGACGGGCGAGATCGCCCTCAACACCTTCGAGGGCAAGATCATCAAGACCTTGCCCCGGATCACGGTTGGTGGCGTCCCGCTGCGGATTCACCAGATTCGGTATCTGCCACAGGACCGCGAGATCGCCGTTGCCGGGTGGGCCAACGCCGGGTGGGCCGGGGTCATCAACGCGGACACGGGCAAGGTGCGCTGCGAGGTCAAGGAGCACACCAACGTCGTGTTCGCGCTGGACGTTTCGCCGGACGGCACGCAGGTCGTGTCCAGCGGCGGCAACCAGCACGAGACGCTGATCTGGAAGGCGGACGACGGCAAGATCCAGCACCGGCTCCAGGGCACCGGGAACAACGTGTGGGCGGTTGCGTGGTCGAAGGACGGCAAGTCGATCGCCTTCGGCAACAACAGCAAGCGGTCGGGGCCGGACACGCCGCTGCCCCTGGAGGGCACATTCCGGCTCGACGAGTTCGGTGTCGGCGACGCGCCCGACCCGTCGAAGTACACGCACACGGTGGAGAGCGACGAGCACGTGAAACTGCTCACCGGGCCGGCCGGTTTCATCGTCCAGACGACCGGGCGGGAACCGACGCCGATGAGGTTGCCCAACGGCGAGAAGATCTACTCGGCCACCGTGCTGCCCAAGGGCAACGCGATCCTCGTCGGCGGCGTCCAGCACCTGTACCTCGTCACCCCGTCCACGACCCAGGTGACGAAGACGTTCTACGGGCACAGTGGGAACATCACGTCCGTTACCCCGTCGCCGGACAGCCGGTACTTCGCGACCGGGTCCAACGACCAGACGATCCGCATCTGGGCGCGCGACCGCGACGAACCGGTGCTGTCGATCTTCATCGCGGGGCGCGAGTGGATCGCGTGGACCCCGCAAGGGTTCTACGCGTGTTCCGCGCAGGGCGAGCGGCTCATCGCGTGGCAGATCAACGCCGGGAACGTGAAGTTCCCGCAGATCCACCCGGCGGCGCGGTTCCGCCCGTCGCTGTACCAGCCGGCGCTGCTCAAGTACCTGATCCCGGCGGGCGATCTGCCGAGGGCGATGGCGATGGCCAAGAAGTTCGACAAGGCGCTGGTCGAGACGACGAGCGTGGCCGACGTACTCCCGCCCGAGGTCACGCTCGACGGGTTCACCGAGGCCGAAGTGAAGATGGACAAGGACAAGGCGACACTGACCGTGAAGGGCCGCGCCACGAGTACCAAGCACCCGATCACCGCGATGCGGCTCCTGATCGACGGGCGGCCGTTCAACGGGACCGCCGGGGTCAAGCGGTTCGAGAACCCGCAGGTCACCGCCGAGATGACGTGGGAGGTGCCGTTCCTGCCGGGGCAGCACACCGTCGCCGTCATCGCCGACACGCCCGTGAGCAAGGGCATGTCGAAGGTGGGCGCGGTGGTCCGGGCCGGCGACCCGCCCAAGCCGAACCTGTACGTCCTCGCGATCGGCATCGCCGACTACCCCGGGAAACTCAAGCTGACTTACGGCGGGAGCGACGCCGAGATGCTCGCGAAAGCGTTCGAGGAGAAGTCGAAGGGCGCGTTCGCGGCGATCGAGACGAAGGTGCTGACCGACAAGGCCGCGACCAAGAAGGGGATCCGCGAGGGTCTGGACTGGTTGAAGTCGAAGATGAAGCCGCAGGACGTGGGCATCGTGTCGTTCTCCGGGCACGGCACCCGCGATTCGTTCGACCGGTTCCACCTCGTTCCGGTGGACGTGGCGGAGAAGGACGACTGCGCGTCGTGCATCTCGGGCGACGAGTTCAAGTCCCGGCTGGACAACATGCCCGGTCGGCTGGTTGCCATTCTGGACGCGTGCCACTCCGGCGCGGTGGCCGACAAGGACCGGCAACCGGTGCGGACCGACAACTTGGTCCGCGACCTGACGGCCGAGGACTCCGGCGTGATCGTGATGTGTGCCTCGCTCGGCCGCGAGTACGCGATCGAGAGCAAGCTCACCAAGGCCGGGTTCTACACACTCGGGTTGGTCGAGGGGTTGAGTGGTCACGGCGACATCGACGGCGACGGGATCGTTTACATTCACGAACTCGACATGTACGCGACGGCTCGCGTCCGTCAACTGAGTGGTGGGAAGCAGAACCCGACGCTCGGCCGCCCGCCGACGATCAAGCCGTTCCCGATCGCGAAACTGACTTCGGGTTAGTACTACAACCGAGGCACCAACCGGCTTGCAAACCGCGTACTGCACCCCTACAGTGACCTGAATACGCGCTGGCCTTGCTCCCGACAGTCCGGCAGGTACATCCTACTGGGCGGCGTTCGGCCGCAACCGGCGACGGATCTGGCCTGGCGCGGGTGCTGACCCGACAATACCCCCCGCGACGTTCGGTCGCGTGCCCAGTTTCCCTTCAAGACTTCACGAATGAATCGCCTTTCAAGGGCCTTCGGGCTGGCGGTGCTCCTGCTCGCGCAGGTGCTGGTCGGCTGCGGGAAGAAGGCAACCAATTCGAGCACACCCTCGGGCGACCCGAACCCCGCTAACTCCGGCGGACCGGGCGGCGGGTCCGGCGAGGCCCGGGGGCAACTGCCGCCGCGCGACCCAGCCAAGGACGCGGCTGCCGCCAAGCAGCGCGAGGCCCAGACCAAGCAGTACGCCCAGGCCGAAGCCACCCTCGCCGACGCCATCCGGAAGCGGAAGCCCGGCGGCGCGACCAAAGATGGTGTGGTCGGCGTCCTCAGCCTCTCCGGCAAGGACGGATTATACGCGCAGTCGGCCGTCCTGTCCCCGGACGGCTCCAAGGTGGCCGTCGCGCTGATGGACCTCAAGCAAAGCGGGTCCAAGGAGCGGGTCTACTACATCAAGGATCTGCTGTCCGACCTCGAGGTCTGCCGGTTCAAGGCGGGCTTCTCGATGAGCATGGCCTTCTCCCCGGACGGCTCGCTCTTCGCGCTGGCCGTCGAGAAGCAAGCGGTCACCCTCTGGGACACGGCCACCGGCCAGCAGAAACAGTCGATCCCGATCGCCCAGATCCCCTGGGGGACCGTCTTCACCCCGGACGGGTCGGGCGTGATCGTCTGCCTCCAGGGCACGCCCACCCTGTTCGACGTCATCACGGGCAAGCAGGTCCGGACGTACGGGAAGTCGGACTTCTGGACCCCCACCCTCTCGCCCGACGGGTCGCTCCTCGCCACGAGCATTTCGCGGAGCAAGGACTACGGCGTCGCTCTGTGGAACGCCGCGACGGGCGACCTCATCACCGAACTCAAGCCGAAAGGCGCGTTCACCAACCCGACGAAGTTGCAATTCTCACCGGACGGCGCAACCCTGCGATACCAGCCCACGACCTCCGACGCGAAGTTCAGCTCGTGGGACCTCAAGAGCGATGCGCCGAAGGACTACGTCAAGGCCGAGAAGGCCAGCACCTTCAGCCTGTCCCCGGACGGGCGGCTCGCCTTCGCCCAGAGCAGCAGTCCGGATATGATCCAGGTGATCGACGTGGCGACCGGCGCCCAGAAGACGACGAAGTCGTTCGCCGCGGGCATCGGGAGTCTCAGCTTCTTCCCCGGCGGCACGCTGCTCGGGACGTTCGAGAACGCCAACTTCACGGTGTGGGATCTGTCCGTGTTACACCCCAACGCCAAGTAAGTCTGCGCGGCGGCACGATCCCGCCGCGATCCCGCCACTGGAAAACCCCGCGATGGCCCGTTCGTTCGGGTCTTTCGTGAGCGTGTATTTCTTCGCCACCTCCGGCAAAATCTCATCGACGATCAGCTTCGCGAACGAGTCGCCGAGCGAATCGTATTCCGCGCTTCGATTGTTCGGGTTCCCGGTGCCGAGCGTCGCGGGGTATTCGGCGCCTTTGTGACCCGGCGTCACGAAGATGCCGATCGTTACCGGGATTTCTTTCTTGTGGATGAGGTTGTCGAGAACCACATTCGCGCGGATCACGCCTTTCGGGTTGATCGCGCGCTGTCCATCCTGAAACACCAGCACGCACGCGGCGTTTTCCGGCTTGTACTGCGCTGGGACGTACACCCAGTATTGCCGCACGGTGCCGTCGAACGCCTTGCTCTTAAACAGCAGCGGCCCAACGAGTTCGCCCGCGGGCACGTTGTCTTGCTTCTGCGAGTCGGGACCGAGTTTGTAGGTGGTCTTCGTGGGAAGGCTTTCGGCGGGCGGCTGACCGGTTGCCAGCGCGCACGCCAGCACACCGACGAAGAGAGCGAATGCGGACCGCATGACGGTCTCCGAGAGGAAGGGAAGAGGTGGACAGGGGTGATTCTCGCGCGGGCGCTCTCACGGTCAACCGGAAAGCGGTGTTAATCCGGCCGGCGCATTTGTTTCTCGTTGCCGCGGCGCGCCCCGGGCTTTACATTCAGCGACATTCCTCGCTGCTGTTCCCGTACCGGAGCCAACATGTCTGCCGCTCAGCCCGCAACTGCGCCGCCGCTCTCATTGCCGCTGCGACTCAACTTGTCGGTGATGATGTTCCTTCAGTTCGGGATCTGGGGGGCGTGGTTCGTCGTCTTCTTCCCATACCTTCGCGGGCTGAACTTCACCGGCGAGCAGGCCGGCGCTCTGATGGGCAACATGGCGCTCGGAGCGATCTTCTCGACCATCTTCGCCGGTTACCTCGCGGACCGGTTGCTGTCGAGCGAGAAGTTGATGGCGATTTGCCACCTCGCCGGGGCCGGGTTGCTGTACGGGATCGCGCAAATTCAGGAACCGGGTCAGTACTGGACGCTGTTCGCGCTGACGCTGGTGTACGCGCTGGTGTTCAACCCGACGCTGGTGCTGGCGAACTCGATTACCTTCGAGCACGTGCCCGACGGGCAGCGCGACTTCCCGGGCATTCGCGTATTGGGCACGCTCGGTTGGATCGCGGCCGGGTTCGGGATCGACGCGATGTTCGCGAGTGACGGCAAGACTGCGGCCGGGTCCAACGGACCGCTGTTGCTGGCCGCGGGTTTGTCCGCCGCGCTCGGGGTGTACAGCTTCTTCCTGCCGCACACTCCGCCGAAGGGTGAGGTCAAAGGCATCCCGTTCGTGCGCGCCTTGGGGCTGTTCCGCGACTTCTCGTTCGCCGCGTTCTTCCTCGTGTCCCTCGCGATCACCATTGTGCTCGCGTTCTACTACACCGTGACGTCCGACTTCCTGGCGAAGCAGTGTGGCGTGAAGAACATCGGCTCGACGATGCTCATTGGGCAGGTGTGCGAGACGGTGTTTCTGCCGCTGCTGCCGCTGTTCCTGGTGCGATTCGGAATGCGGTGGGTCTTGGCGCTCGGCATGTTGTGTTGGGGTGTGCGGTATCTGCTCTTTGCCAATGCCGGGCCGGAGGGCGTGGGGTTCGTGATGGCAATCATGGGCGTGGCGCTGCACGGGTTCTGCTTCGACTTCTTCTTCGCCGCCGGGTTCATCCACTGCGACAACAAGGCGCCGAAGGACATCCGTGCGAGCGCTCAAGCCTTGTTTAGCTTCCTCACCTACGGCGTCGGGATGTGGCTGGGCAGTTTGCTGTGCGGGATCTTGGTGGACAAGTACACCGATCCGAACACGAAAATCGTGAACTGGAGTGAGTTCTGGATGGTGCCGAGTATCGGTGTGATGGTCTGCCTGGGCGTGTTCTTGCTGCTGTTCCGCGACCGGCCCGGCCGGATCGAAGAACCGGCGACGACCGAGAAGCCACCGGCGGCGTGATGTTTTGTAGGGTGGGCACTGCCCACCATGCTTTGCGCCGCACTCAAGCGAGACGCGAAGCGTGGTGGGCGGTGCCCACCCTACAAATCAATACTTGGGCATCCCCGTGTCCACCTTGTCGGCCCAGCCGAGGATGCCGCCGGTCAGGTTCACGAGCTTCGTGTAGCCTTGCGCCTTCAGAAACTCGATCGCCTTCGCGCTGCGCATTCCGCTCTTGCAGTGGACAATCACCTCGCGGTCCTTTGGTACTTCAGCGAAGCGCGCTGGCAACTCCGGGAGCGGCAGCAGCACCGTCCCCGGGATGCGGCAAATCTGGAACTCGTTCGGGTTCCGCACATCGAGGACGAACAGGTTCTCGCCTGCGTCGATGCGCTTCTTGAGTTGCTCCGGCGTGATGTCGCTCGCGCTCGGCGAAGCCGCGAGCGGCGTCGGGCCGCCGCGCACCCCGCAGAACTCCTCGTAGTCGATGAGTCCCTTGATGGTCGGGTGCGGCGCACCGACGGCCCACTTCGGGTCGCGCCGAATCTTGAACGTCTTGAAGGTCATGTTGAGCGCGTCGTAGTGCAGCAACCGACCGATGAGCGGTTCGCCGATACCGAGGATGAGCTTGATCGTTTCCGTCGCCTGAATGCAACCGATCACGCCCGGAAGGATGCCCAGCACACCGCCTTCGGCGCAACTCGGCACCTCGCCCGGCGGTGGCGGTTCCGGGTACAGACACCGGTAACACGGCCCCACACGCGGATCGAACACCGTCGCCTGACCGTCGAACCGGAAGATGCTCCCATAGACGTTGGGCTTACTCAGCAGCACGCACGCGTCGTTGACGAGATATCGCGTCGGGAAGTTATCGGTGCCGTCCACGACGATGTCGTATCGCTTCACGATGTCGAGCGCGTTCTTCGACGTGAACTGCGTCTCCCACAGGTCGAGCGCGACTTCGGGGTTCACGTCGCGAAGCCGGTCCGCGGCGGACTGGCACTTCGAGCGGCCCACGTCCGCGGTGCCGTGAATGATCTGCCGCTGAAGGTTCGACGTGTCCACGATGTCGAAGTCTACGAGTCCGAGCGTGCCCACACCGGCCGCCGCGAGGTACAGCGCGAGCGGCGAACCGAGGCCGCCGGTGCCGATGACGAGTACCTTCGCGGCCTTGAGCTTGCGCTGCCCGTCGAGGCCGACCTCCGGCATGATGATGTGCCGCGAGTAGCGAGCGAACTCGGGCTGCGTGAGCGACACGTCGGCCCACCGGCCACCAAGCAAATCGGGAAGCGGCATCACGCGACCTCAGAAAAGACAGAAGAATAGCCGCACGAAAAACGCAGAAGAAAGACACGACCAGAGAAGAGAAAGAGTGTTTTCAAGCACTGCATTCTGTTTTCTCTGGTCGTGTCTTTCTTCTGCGTTTTTCGTGCGGCTACTCTTCTTGGTGATTTAGACTGCGCCCAGCGCGATCGAGCAGTTGTGGCCGCCGAAGCCGAAGCTGTTCGACAGCACTTTTCGCACGCGGACCTCGCGGGCCGTGTTCGGCACGTAGTCCAAATCGCAACCGGATTCGATGTCTTGGTTCTGCAAGTTGATTGTGGGGTGGACCGCGCCGTGCTTGATACTCAACGCACAGGCGACCGCTTCCACACCGCCGCTCGCGCCGAGCAGGTGACCGATCATGCTCTTCGTGCTGGAAACCATCAGCTTTTTCGCGTGCGCGCCGAACACCGCTTTCACGGCTTTTGTCTCTGCCACGTCGCCGAGACCGGTGCTCGTGCCGTGCGCGTTCACGTACTGCACTTCGTCGGTGTTCCAGCCGGAGTCCGCGACCGCTTCGCGCATCGCTTGCGCCGCGCCGATCCCGTCCTCGTGCGGGGCGGTGATGTGGAACGCGTCCGCCGTGTTCCCGGAACCGCACACCTCCGCGTAGATCGGTGCGTTCCGCGCCTTCGCTCGTTCGTACTCTTCGAGTATCAGAATGCCGCAGCCTTCGCTCAGCACGAAACCGTCGCGATCCTTGTCGAACGGGCGGCTCGCGCCGGCTGGGTCGTCGTTGCGCTGCGACAGCGCCTTGCACGCAATGAACCCGCCGAGGCCCAGCGGCGTGATCGCGGCTTCACTGCCGCCCGTGACCATCACGTCGGCCTGTCCCTGGCGAATCGCGGCCAGCGAGTCCGCAATGGCGTGCGCCGCGGACGAACACGCGGTGGAAACAGTGGTGTTTGGTCCGCGAAGGCCGAAGCGGATCGAGATGTTTCCGCTGGCCGAGTTCGCGATCATCTTGGCGATGAGGAACGGTCCGAGTCGACCAGGGCCGCGCTCGATCAGTGTGCGGTAACCGTCTTCCCACTCCGACATGCCGCCGATGCCGCTGCCGAGGATGCACCCGCACCGGAACGGATTTTCTTTCGCGAAGTCCAGCCCGCTCTCGCCCACCGCTTCGACGGCGGCGACGATGGCGAACTGCGTGAACCGGTCGAGCTTGCGCGCGGATCGCGTGTCAATGGTGGGTTCAGGGTTGAAGCCCTTCACCTCACCACCGAACCGCACCTTGAATGGGACCGTGTCACCGTTCGTGAGTTTGAAAGTGGCGGTGTCGAAGAGCGTGATGGGCGCGATGCCACTATCCCCGGCGAGGAGCCCTCGCCAGTAGTCGGGAACGGTGAGCGCGAGCGGGTTTACCGTGCCAAGCCCGGTAATCACCACCCGCCGACGGGTTGTGGGAGCTGTCACTGTGGCTTGTTCTTGATCGCGGTGTCGATGTAGTCAACGGCCTCGCCGACCATCTTGATTTTTTCGGCCTGGTCGTCTGGAATCTGAATGTCGAATTCTTCTTCCAGTTCCATGACGAACTCGACGATGTCGAGCGAGTCCGCGCCGATCTCTTCAATGAACGTGGTACTGCGAGTGATCTTTTCTTTGTCGTAGGCGAAGTGCTCGCTCACGATATCGATTACGCGTTGCTCAACGGACACGGTTCGACCCTCCGGGCGGTGATGGTCACCGCAACACCCGCGCCCCCGACCGGCTCCAACCGGCCCCGCGCGCAGCGTCTGGTATTTTGTATCGCTTCGGCCCCACCCGCGAAGGGTATTTTCCCCGGTGCCTGTGCAGCGACTCACGAACAAAACTCTACTGACGCGACCCCGAAAAGAAAAGACCGGACGGGAAGAGGCAAATTCAAAGCACGAAATTCGAAATCCGAAATTGAAGAGCAGAGCGGCTTGCTCCCTTTCGAATTTCGAATTTTCCCATCAGGCGGTGACGTTCCGAATATCGGCTTTTCGCTGCACGCGCTTGATCAAGCCCGCCAGGACTCGTCCGGGACCGATCTCGTAGAAGCGTTCCACGCTTTCGGCGAACAGTCCGCGGAGCGTGTCCTCCCACCGCACCGGCGAAAGAACTTGCTTTACGAGCAGGTCGCGAATCTCTTCCGGGGACGTGTGTGGTTTTGCGTCCACGTTCGACCACACCGGCACCGCGGGCGCGTTCAGCGTAACGTTCGCGAGGGCCGCGGCGAGTTTCTCGTCGGCGGGCTTCATCAGGGCCGTGTGGAACGCGCCGGCGACCGTGAGGCGGATCGTGCGGATGCCACCCTTTTGCACGCAGAGTTGCTCGAAGCGTCCCAGGGCGACAATCGCGCCGGACACCACCGTGTTCCCGGGGCAGAGCAGGTTCGCGACTTCGAGGGTGTCAGTTTCGCGGGCCTCGATCACCAGCGATTCCACGTCCGGCACTTCCAGGCCGAGCACGCTGACCATGCCCGAAGGGGTCGCGGTCGCGGCGTCTTGCATGGCTCGCCCGCGAGCTTGCACGAGCTTTACGCCGTCCTCGAACGACAGCGAGCCGGCGAACGCGAGTGCGGTGTATTCACCGAGGCTCAAGCCGGCGGTCGCGACGACGGAAGAGCACGCGTCCGGTTCGGTGGCTTTCAGTTGTTCGAGCGCCGCGAGGCTCGCGACGAAGATGGCTGGTTGGCTCACGTCGGTCGCGCCGAGTTTCTCGGCCGGACCGTTCGCGCACACGTCGAGCAGGTCGTATCCCAGAATTTCGGAGGCGCGCCGGAACAGGTCGTTGGCGGCCGAGAGGGACTGGCACAGCGCGGCTGCCATGCCGACCGTTTGCGCGCCCTGACCGGGGAAGAGGAAGGCTGTCTTTGGCATGGAGTGTCTTCTGTAGGGTGGGTCAAGGCTTTGCGCGGGCCCACCAACGATGCGAAGAATGGTGGGCCTGCGCAAAGCCTTGACCCACCCTACAAAACTCACTCATCGCTGTTGGGCAGCGCGTCGAGTTCGGCGACGATCTTCTCGTTGAGTTTCACGCGCACGTTGATCGCCGCGACCGCGAGTGCGCCGGCGATGGCCTGGTCCTTCGACGAACCGTGACAGATGATGCACACGCCCTCGACGCCCAGAAGCGGCGCCCCACCCACGGCGCTGTAGTGGTACTTCGCGACCACGCCCTTCATCGCGAGTTGGGCCTGCTCGCGCTCGACCTGGAGCGTGCCGATCACTTCCTGGTTGACGACTCCCAGCACGAATTCGAGCACGCCCTCACTGAGCTTCAACACCACGTTGCCGGTGAACCCGTCGGTGACGACCACATCGACCGTGCCGCGGTGAATGTCGCGACCCTCGATGTTCCCCACGAAGCGGTCGTTGAGCGGACTGGCACGGAACAACTCGTAAGTCTTCTGAACGAGTTCGTGCCCCTTGCCTTCCTCTTCGCCCACGTTCATCAGGCCCAGCGTGGGGCGTTCGATGTTCAAGATGTGGCGAGCGAACGCGCTGCCCATCACGCCATACTGGAGCAGGTGCGGTGGTTTGGGGAAGACGTTCGCGCCCACGTCCATGATGACGCAGCGACCCTTCGCGTTGGGCATGACGGTCGCGATGCCGGGCCGGTGAACGCCTTTGAGGAACCGGCGCGACATCAGCCCGCCGGCGACGACGGCCCCGGTGTTACCCGCCGAGACGAGACCGTCCACCTTGCCCTGAGCCAGCAGTTGCCAGGCGCGGAACACGGACGCGTCCGGCTTGCGGCGGAACGCTTCGCCCGGTTTCTCCTTCATTTCGACGACTTGCGCAGCGTGAACAACCTCGAACCGCCTGGCTGGCAACGAAGCCGCGCCGAGCAACGGTTCGAGTTGCGCCTGGTCGCCGACAAAAACGACGGTCAAGTCGGGGTTCGCGGTCAGCGCCAGAGCGGCGCCGCCGACGTTTGGGGCCGGACCGTGATCGCCGCCCATCGCATCGAGGGCGATCCGCATGGGTCACTTCCCTTGCTTGTCGTCTTCCACCACGATCGCGTCACGACCCTGGTAGAACCCACAGTTGGAGCAGACGCGGTGCGGCATCACCGGTTCATTGCACTTGACGCAGAACTGGATCTGCACCGCGACAATGTGGTGGTGACTGCGCCGCGTGCCTTTTCGGGAGCGGGAGGTGCGCCTTTTGGGTACTGCCATGACTATTCTCGCGGTCGTGTCGGTTTCGAGTTAAGACGGTCATGTTAGGACCGGCCGCAGTGACAGTCAAGGAACGCGCCCGCCCGACGTTCCGCTATGATTACACGACCGCAACTGACCGGACAACGGGACGGGGCGTTCTCGCGAAGAACCTATCCCCCCAACCCCCTTCCCTAAGAAGGAAGGGGGAGCAAAACCAACACCAGAGAACGCACTGCTCGATTTGTCTTTGGTTTGAAGCCCCGCCCTTCTTAGGGGAGGGGTTGGGGAGGGGTTCTAATGGACACGCTGTGGGCACCGTGGCGGCTGTCGTACATCACCGCGCCGAAGGAGAAGCCGCCGGCGACCGGCCCGGAGTGCTTCCTGTGTCGCGCGGCGGCGGAAGCGGACGACCGCGCGAACTTGGTGGTACATCGCACGGAGCTGTCGGTCGTGGTGCTTAACCGGTTCCCGTACAACAACGGGCACCTGCTCATCTCCCCTCGCGCGCACAAAGGGCGCCTCGATGAACTCACCTCGGACGAACTGCTCGACCTTCAACTCGTGATGCGGAAGCTGATCGGCATCCTCGAAAAGCGGATGAACGCGGACGGCTTCAACGTGGGGTTGAATCTGGGCCGCGCCGCGGGGGCTGGTGTGCCGGGACACCTTCACTGGCACATCGTCCCGCGATGGAATGGCGATCAGAACTTCATGGCCGTGACCGGCGACACGCACGTGATTTCGCAATCACTGGAGACGCTGTACGAATTGCTTGTGGGGGAGCTTTCGTAGGCTCTGGGTAGGTGCCGCGAGCCGAGCGGTACTGCGACACCACCGGTAAACGTCGGCGCGTCTCGGTGAACGCACTCCGTCGCAGCCCGCCTCGGCTCGGCGGGCCCACCCAGACTCAATCGACGTAGAGGAACTCGTTCAGGTTCAGCAGCGCGTGACACAGGTCGATTGCGGCTTCGGGGGCGGTACCCTTGTGACGCGCCATGTAGCCTCGCATCGCGGTGTTCTCTTCGCTCGTCGCGGGTCGGCCGATCGTCAAGCGGAACGCGCGGTCCACGAACTTCTCGCGATCCGTACCGACCTCTTTTGTCACGCGATTAGCCAGTTCCTTCCCGAAGCTCAGCACGATGTTGTCGTTGAGCAGCGCGAGTGCCTGCGGCGCGGTCGTGGTGATGAACCGGCGAGAGCACGTCTCGTTGCGGTCGGGCGCGTCGAACAGCGCGAACAGCGGGTATCGCAGGTTCCGCTTCACGAACACGTACACGCTGCGCCGGTTCCGCTCCGCGACGTCCGCGGACACCTTCCACGCGGCACCTGCGGTCTTCTGCAACTCCGGTGGCAGTTCGGGGAACACGCTTGGCCCACCGGCTTTGAGATCCAGTTGCCCCGACACCGCGAGCATCGCGTCGCGAAGCGCCTCGCCGTCGAGCCGGCGCCGCGGGAACTGCCACAGCAGTTTGTTGTCGGGGTCGATCTTTGTGCCTTCGTTCGCGCCGCGCGTTCCTTGTCGGTACGCCATGCTCGTCACCATCAGCCTGTGAATGTGCTTCAACGACCAGTCTTTCGCAGTCAGTTCGCTCGCCAGCCAGTTGAGTAACTCCGGGTGCGTGGGCCGGTCGCCGGTCACGCCGAAGTCGCTCGACGTGCGCACGAGGCCGAAGCCGAATCGCTGCTGCCAGATGCGGTTCGCGATCACGCGCGCCGTGAGTGGGTTGTCCTTCGACGCAACCCAGTTCGCCAGCGCCGCGCGCCGACCGGACGACGTTGCCAGCGGCTTCGCGTCCGCGTCGCGGTCGTCGATGGCCGAGTAGAAGCCGGGCAAAAGTTCGTCGCCGGGCTTCTGCCAGTTGCCGCGTTTGAACAACTTCGTGGCCGGCGGCGTGGGCAGATCGGTCATCGCCATCGCCTTCGCCGGCTCGGGCGGCTTCTCTTTCGCGAGGTCCGCGAGCTTTAGCTTCAGCGCGTCGAGTTGCTCTTTTTCCGCGGGCTTTAAGCTCTTGGAGATGTCGCCGCGCGCGTACACCTGTTTCTCGATCATCGTTGCGAGTTGCTTCTGGATCGGCGTGCGCGTTTCGGGCGCGATGTCGAGCAGGCTCGCGTATTCCTCGGGGAACCGGCTGCGTTGCTTCGCGCTCGCCTTCTTGTGGTGCGGTTCCTCGATCTTCGCGATTGTCGCCCGGATGTCGGCGGTCTTCAGTTCCCACGCGGCATTCTTCTTCTCGTACTCGGCGCGCTCGCTTGGCGGAATCAGCGGCGCCTCGGTCGGCCAGAAGCCGGCGAAGAAGGCCTGGAGACGGAAGTAGTCTTTCTGCGTGATCGGGTCGTACTTGTGGTCGTGGCAGCGGGCGCACCCGGACGTGAGCGCGAGGAACGCTGCGGACGTGGTATCCGAGATGTCCGTGATGATCTCGTAGCGACGCTGTTCGAGGTTCACCGCGTTGTGTTCGTCTGGGTAGTGCCTCAAGAAGCCGGTGCCGACGGCCGCATCTGGTTCGCCGGGGAACAGTTCGTCGCCCGCGAGTTGCTCCTTCACGAAGCGATCAAAAGGCTTGTCGGTGTTGAACGACTTGATGACGTAATCGCGGTAGCGCCACGCGAACGGGCGCACGGCGTCGGCGTTGAAGCCGTCAGTTTCCGCGAACCGCACGAGATCGAGCCAGAAGAGCGCCTGCCGCTCGCCGTACTGCGGCGACGCGAACAACTTATCGACCACTTTCTCGTAAGCATCCGGCGCCTTGTCGTTGACGAATGCTTCGACCTGTTCCGGTGTCGGCGGAAGTCCGATCAGATCGAAGTAGACACGGCGGATCAGCGTGCGCCGGTCCGCTTCCGGTGCGAACGTGAGCTTCTGCTCGGCGAGCTTCGCGAGCAGGAACCGGTCGATCTCATTTCGGATTTCGGACTTCGGGTTTCGTACTTCCGGCACGGAGGGTCGCTTGAACGGTTTGTACGCCCACTCTGGCCCAGGCGGTTCGGCCGCCGGCGCGCCGGAAGCGACAGCGAGCAGTATGACGACGGCGGAAGCGCGGGGCAACAGCCGCATCTCCGGTTCCTCGGTGCGTGCGGGAAATCTTCTCACGATCTTACTCGGAATTTGCGACCGGGGAAACCGGAAACGCGAGCCATACAACAGTTCCCGGACACCGCACACCAACCGGAGACGACGATGGGCGAACGCGAACAGAAGCTCGAAGCCGCCGGGTTCCCGCTCGACCGCGGACCGAAGGAAGGACCGGTCATCGACTTGCTCTCGGTTCTCGGCGAAACCGTGTACGCTTCCGGTCAGGTGCCTTACGACGCCGGTGTGTTGACCAGCAAGGGCAAAGTCCCGTCGCAGGTGTCGGTGGAAGACGCGACGAAGGCTGCGGCACTCTGTGCCGCGAACATCCTCCGCGCGATCGTCACGAAGCTCGGTTCGCTCGACCACATCGAGCGCGTGGTTCGCGTAACGGGATATGTGAACGCGGACCCGGACTTCACCGACTGCCACTTGATTATCAACGGCGCGACGAACTTGTTGAAGGAAGTGTTCGGGCCGGAAGCCGGGCGGCACGCCCGCACCGCGCTGGGCATGGGGCAACTGCCGCTCGGCACGAGCGTCGAAGTCGAGGCGATTTTTCAGCTCAAGAAGTGAGCCGTCGCGGAGTGGCGTCGGCCGGCGCGTGCGGGTACACTCACACCCACACACCGGCTCGACTCCCGCCATCGGTTCACGTTCGGGGCGAACATGACAGCACACCAAACCTCTGCGTCCGTTGATCGGCGGACATTTCTTCGCGCCGGTGTGTTGGGGTTGGGCGGTCTCGGCCTGTCCGACCTGCTCCGAAGTCGCGCGTCGGCCAGCGAATCCACACCGGATACGTCGTGCATTCTGGTGTGGCTCAACGGCGGTCCGAGTCACATCGACACCTACGATTTGAAGCCCGACGCGCCGGACGAGTATCGCGGGCCGTTTACGCCCGTGCCGACGAACGTGGTCGGTATGAAGGTGTGCGAACTTCTGCCGCGACATGCCCGCGTCGCGGACAAATTCAGCCTGATCCGCTCCGTCACGCACAACTTCTCCGCGCACGCGGGCGGCGTTCAACAGGTGCTGACCGGTCGGCGCCCGCTCGCGGTCGAGAAGGAAGAACCGGACTACCCCGACGTCGGTTCCATCGTGAAACGCGTGCGGAGCGAGCGAAAGCCGGTGTTGCCTCCGTATGTGACGATGCCGTTCAGGTTCGAGAGCGGCGGGCCGGCATACCTCGGCAAGCAGTACGAACCGTTCGTCGTGCCGGTCAGCCCGAACGCGGCGCGGTTCGAGGTGCCGAACCTCTCGCTCAACGGGGCCGGCGCCGCGCGCCTCGGTGAGCGGTTGGAACTGCTGAACGGCTTCGACGATGTGAAACGGGCACGCGACCGCGCCGGCGTGATGGACGCGATGGACTACCACCAGCGTGAGGCGGTCGGCCTGCTCACCGGCGACGCGGCCCGGCGGGCCTTCGACATCGGCTGCGAAGACCCGCGCCTGCGCGACCGCTACGGACGCACACGCGTTGGCCAGAGCTTGCTCCTTGCGCGCCGGCTCGCGGAGGCCGGCGTCGGGTTGGTGACCGTCATGGCCGGGTCGTTCGACACGCCCAACGGCAACGGGAACTGGGACGATCACGCGGTCTCCTGGAACATCTTCGACCAGATGAAGCTCCGGTTGCCGGTGTACGACCAGGCGCTGACGGCGCTCATCGAAGACATCTACGACCACGGTCTGGACCGGCGCGTGCTGGTGGTGGCGCTCGGCGAGTTCGGGCGCACGCCGAAGGTCAGTCAAGGTCCGGGCGGCCGACCGGGGCGGGAACACTACCCGGCCGCGATGTCCGTGCTGGTGTCCGGCGGCGGGTTGAAGATGGGACAGGTAATCGGCTCCACCGATGCACGTGCGGAGCGCCCTCGCGAGCGTCCGCTGCGCCCGACGGACTTCCTCGCGACCGTGTACGCGCACCTGGGCATCGACCCGGCGCAGGAGTTCCGCGAGTTCAGCGGGCGCCCGCTCCCGATCCTTCCCGACGGCGAACCGATCCCCGAGTTGGACGGGTGAGCGCGAAGAGAAGACAGAAGACGTGGGACGGCGCAAAGCCCTGTCCCGCCCTACGAAGTGAACAAGAACTGCAGCACGCGGTCGAATCGGGTGCCCGCGACGCCTCGTTGTGCGTGCCGCCGGGCACTTCGGTGTAACGGTAATCTTTGCCTTCGCGCAGCCCGTGGCGAGCGAACATCGGCGCGTGCGCCGCATCGTCGCGGCGCTGCCGATACGCGATGAGCTTTCGTGTTCGCCGACATCGAGCCACACGCGGCACCGAGTCAGCCACCCGGGCGACACGGTCACGTTCCGCAGGAAGTATTCGCGGTCCCACCACAGCGACGGCGACATCGCGGCACACTTCCCAAACACGGTGGAATACCACTTGCACAGGTGCAGCGAGATCAAACCGCCCATCGACGAACCGCCGCCGCCGGTGTGTTCCGGCTCGGGCTGCGTTTGGTAGATCGCGTCGATGAACGGCTTCACCTCTTCCACCAGGAACCGGCTGCAGTTGCGCGACTGATCGTGCGCGCGCTTGTGTCCGCACCGTTGCGGGCCGTATTCGTGAAGGCGATCGGGGGTGTTCGCGACTCCCACCAGGATGAGCGGTGGAACGCGATCGGCGCGCACCTCGCGCTCGGTCACGCCTTCTTCCACTTGCCTTTCTTCTTCGCGCCCGACGGCTGGCTCACGGGCACCGACTTGTTCCCCAGCACGCTCGGCGGCGCCGTGGCCCCGTGCTTCTTCCTCAACTCGGTTTCGAGTTTCACGATCTGGTCGCGCAGAGCTTGTGCGCGCTCGAAATCGAGTACCTTCGCGGCTTCAAGCATCTCTTCGTAAAGGTTCTGAACGTACTCAAGCGTGATGTAATCTTCCGCGGCAGCCGTGCTGCCGGTCGCGGCGGCCTGCGCGAGTTCGTGCGCCGCGATCTCGTCCTCGATCTCGTTTTTGATCGCGGTCTTTACCGTCGTCGGTGTGATGTTGTGTTCCACGTTGTACGCGGTCTGGATCACACGCCGGCGGTTCGTCTCGTTCATCGCGCGGCTCATCGAATCGGTCACGGTGTCCGCGTAGAGAATCACCTCTGCGTTCACGTTCCGCGCGGCGCGGCCCATCGTTTGAATCAGCGACTTCTCGGAGCGAAGGAACCCTTCCTTGTCGGCGTCGAGAATCGCGACGAGTGCCACTTCCGGTAAGTCCAGACCTTCGCGCAGGAGATTCACGCCGATGAGCACGTCGAACGCGCCTTCGCGCAGTTCGCGCAGGACCGTGATGCGCTCGATCGCGTCCAACTCGGAGTGGAGCCACTTGCACCGCATCCCGGCGTCGCGGAAGTATGTCGTCAGGTCTTCGGCCATGCGCTTTGTCAGTACGGTTACGAGCGTGCGCTCGCTTTTCGCCGCGCGCACGCGGACTTCCGCTTCCAAATCCTTCACCTGCCCGCGAGCCGGCTTCACGTGAATCACCGGATCGACCAAACCGGTCGGCCGAATGACTTGCTCGACGACCTCGCCGCCGACCTTCTCCAGTTCGTAGGGTCCAGGCGTCGCGGACAGGCACAGACACTGCTTCATCCGCTTTTCGAACTCGTCGAACTTGAGCGGCCGGTTGTCCATCGCGCTGGGTAGCCGGAAGCCGTGTTCGACGAGCGTCTCCTTGCGGCTACGGTCTCCGAAGTACATCCCGCGAACCTGCGGCAGACTGACGTGCGACTCGTCCACGACCATCAGGAAGTCGTCGGGGAAGAAGTCGATGAGCGTGTACGGCGGTTCGCCTGGTGCGCGCCCAGAAAACCACCGGGCGTAGTTCTCGACGCCGGAGCAGTAGCCGACTTCGCGGAGCATATCGAGGTCGTACCGGCAGCGCGCTTTCAGTCGCTCCATTTCGAGAATCTTGCCCTCGTTCTTGAACTGCTCCAACCGCGCGTTCAACTCGTCCTCGATGCCCTTGATCGCGCCCTGTACGCGATCTTCCGGCGTGACGAAGTGCTTCGCCGGGTAGATGTACAGGTCGCCGAGCGGCCTGATCGTTTCGCCGGTAAGCGGATGAATCACCGAGAGCGTTTCGACTTCGTCGCCGAACAGTTCGATGCGGTACGCGAACTCTTCCGACGCGGGCCAGACATCAATCGTATCGCCGCGCACGCGCACGGTGCCGCGCTCGAACGCGATGTCGTTCCGCTTGTACTGGATGTCGATGAGTCGCAGGAGTGTGGAGTCGCGTTCGAGGGTGTCGCCTTTCTGAACGTAGACCATCATCCGCTTGTAGTCGGACGGCGAACCAAGACCGTAGATGCACGAAACCGACGCGACGATGATCACGTCTTCGCGACTGACGAGCGCGGAGGTGGCCGCGAGCCTGAGCCGGTCGATGTTCTCGTTGATCGAGGAATCTTTTTCGATGTAGATGTCGCGCTGCGGGATGTAGGCTTCGGGCTGGTAGTAGTCGTAGTAGCTGACGAAGTAATGCACCGCGTTGTTCTTGAAGAAGCCCTTGAACTCCTTGTAAAGTTGGGCCGCGAGCGTCTTGTTGTGCGCGAGTACGAGCGTGGGCTTCTGGAGCTTCTCGATCATACAAGAAGCCGTGAATGTCTTCCCGGTGCCGGTCGCGCCGAGCAGTACCTGAATGCTTTTGCCGTTGGCGAAGCCCTGTGTGAGTTGTTCGATGGCTTTGGGCTGATCGCCGGCCGGTGCGTAGTTGCTGGTGAGTTGGAACTTGGCCATCGGCGCGTCTCCGAACTGGAGTGCGGGTGTACACCAACCCGGTAATTGTAGGCACGCCGGACGCACCCCAAAAGGTGAGTCGAACGGCCACGCCCGTCGCGCACCCGACGGTCCAGAAATGGTCCCGAAATTCCCCCACGGTTGGTGTTGACAAGATTCGCGCGTTTGGTCACCATACCCCGAAGTTCTGCCTCTTCTCTGTTCCGGCCCCACCGTGTTAAGGCGCAAGCCAAGATACGGTGGGGTTTTCTCGTTCGTAATCGCGAAGCAACCTACTCGTCAACCCCTCCCTGAAGGGAAGGGATTGGGGGTAGGTTGCTTCGTCCCGCAGCGGGTATACTGACTCACTGAGCGTGATCCGGTTCTGTTTCGGAGAGTGTTGTGCAACCGTCCGCGAACCCGACCAACCTTGACGATCCGGTCCTCTACACCAACCGCGACCTGAGCTGGTTGGAGTTCAACCGGCGCGTACTCGAAGAGGCGCAAGACCCGACCGTCCCGATGCTCGAGCGACTGAAGTTCCTCGCGATCTTCAGCTCCAATCTCGATGAGTTCTACATGGTCAGGGTCGGCGGTGTCCAGCAGAAGGTGCTGGCGAACATCCCGATCGGATCCGGCGCCGACCAACTTTCGCCACGGGCGCAACTCGAACGGGTCCGCGCCGTCACACGCGAACTCGTGGCCGAGCAGTACCGCGTGCTGCGCGAAGAGGTGCTGCCCGTTCTGGCCACGCGCGGGATCGTACTCCGCACCGCCGAGCAACTCTCCGACGCGGACCGCGCGCACGTTCGCGACCTGTTCACGCGCGAAATATTCCCGGTTCTCACGCCGCTCTCCACCGATCCGGCGCACCCGTTCCCGCACCTCCAGAACAAGTCGCTCAACCTGGCCGTCACGCTGCACCGGTCCCACGACCCCGACCCGCTCTACGCCGTCGTTCAGGTGCCCAGCGTGCTGCCGCGGTTCCTGCCTTTACCAGGGGTGGGGGGAGAAGGGATAGGGGGTAGCGAAGAGAAAACGAAAACGAAGACGCCCTCCTCGAACGGCGATGCGACGCCTTCGCTACCCCCTATCCCCCCCCCCCTGACCCCTCCTCAGCATGCGTTTCTCCCTCTTGAAGATGCGATCAGGCTTCACCTCGCGGAACTGTTCCCCGGTCTGACGATCGGCCGGGCCGTCGCGTTCCGTGTAACACGCGACAGCGAGTACGAACTCGACGACGAGGTGGACGATCTTCTTGAGGAAATCGAAGCTCACGTTCGCGCCAGGCGCCGCGGGCACCCGGTGCGCCTGGAGATCGACACCGACGCACCGGCCGACATGCAATTGTTCCTCATCGACGGATTGAACCTGAGCCTGGCTGACGTGTTTACGGCGCCCGGTCCGCTCGACCTTACGGGGCTGTTCCAGATCCTCGGCCTGCCCGGGTTCGCGGACCTGCGCGACCCGCCGTTCACGCCCTCGTCGGTCGCCGCCTTCGCACAGGCGAGCAACCCGTGGTCCGTCATCCGCGGGCGCGACGTTCTTGTGTTCCACCCATTCGAGTCGTTCGCACCAGTCGTCGAGTTCATCGAAGCCGCCGCCTCCGACGACCGCGTGCTCGCCATCAAGCAGACGCTCTACCGCACGTCGAGCGATTCGCCGATCGTGCGCGCGCTGCAGCGCGCCGCTGATCGCGGCAAGCAAGTCACGGCGGTGGTGGAACTGAAGGCCCGCATGGACGAGGAGCGGAACATCCTCTGGGCGCGGGAACTGGAGAAAGCCGGGGTTCACGTCGTCTTCGGGTTCGTCGGGCTAAAGACACACTGCAAGGTGTCGCTGGTGGTACGGCGCGACGAGGATCACACCATCCGGCGCTACGTTCACCTGGGCACCGGCAACTACAACCCGCAGACGGCACGCGTGTACACAGACCTCGGACTGTTCACCTGCAACCCCGATGTCGCGGAGGACGCTACGCTACTGTTTAACCACCTCACGGCCAGCACCACGCTGCCGCCGATGCAGAAGTTGCTCGTTGCTCCGGCGCGCCTTCAGATTCAGATGATCGAGAAGATCGACCGCGAGGCCGCGAACCAGAAAGCCAATAAGCCAGCGCGCCTACTCGTGAAGGTGAACGGCATTCTGGAACCGGCTGTGGTGAAGGCGCTCTATCGGGCGAGTCAGACCGGGGTGAAGATCGACATCGCGTGTCGCGGCATCTGTTCGCTGCGGCCCGGCATTCCGGGCGTGAGCGAGAACATCCGCGTCATCTCGGTGGTGGACCGGTTCCTCGAACACAGCCGGATCTTCTACTTCGAGAACGCGGGAAGCCCGGAAGTGTACATCGGCAGCGCCGACTGGATGGACCGCAACCTGAGCCGGCGCGTGGAAGTGGTGTTCCCGATCGAACAGCCGGACCTGAAACAACGCGTCATCGACGTATTGCGGACCACGCTCGCGGACACCGCGAAGGCCCGCGAGCTGATGCCGGACGGCCGCTACCGGCGCGTCGTGCCTCCAGAGGGTCAGCCACCGATCCGCAGCCAACTGCGGTTCCTGGATCAGGTGAACGAAACGCCGCTGCCATCACCGACCCCGCCCGCCGCGCCCAAAACCGTCCGCCGTACGAAGCGAAGATAAAAGCGAAGAGTGTTCACCGCAGAGAACACTCCTCTGTCTTCTTCTACTCGTTGCCGGTCTTGGGCTTCTCGACCGGTTTCTCGACCGGCTTGACAACCGGGGCCGCCGGGTGTGGGTTCGTCGGCCCGGTGATCTGGTGGTCGCTCGGGTTGTACCCGCAGTCGCACTTTCCGCCGATGTGTTGGCAGCCGAGCGCGGCAACCAGCGCGGCGAGAACTGACATCAACGCGATGTATCGGCGCATGACCTGTTACCGTCCGTGGCTTGGTAATTCAAAAAGGGAAGGGCCGCTCTCCGCTCACGGCCACCGTCAGGGGGGACACCGGAAACCGGTGGCCAACCCCGACGGCAGCGCGGGAGGGTGAACGCACCAACGGCCCGCTTCCGTGCGCGAACCGCCAGCGGCCGGGTGGGTGTTGGGCTCCGCCGCTACCGCACCCGACGCCGGTTATATCGACGACGGCCGTTAACCGGGTTCACTCGTTTTCGCCGAACCACGCGGTTTCTCACAACTGCCCTTCTAAGCTAATCGTGCCGAAGCAACCGGAGACGCCGGGGCCACCACTCCACACGATTCGGAGACTCAGAACGCATGGACGCCGTCATCCTCGCGGCCGGAAAAGGTACGAGACTGCGCCCACACACCGAAACCGTTCCGAAACCGCTGCTCGACGTGCAGGGGCGCCCGATCCTCGACTGGATCATCGGCGCGCTGCCGCCGGTTGAGCGCCTCGTGGTCGTGGTCAACTACCTCGCGAACCAGATCGAAGACTACCTCGCGAACCAGACCCACGTGAAGAACTGGACGACCGTTCGGCAGGCCGAGCCGCGCGGCACCGGCGACGCGCTCATGAGTTGCAAAGGCGAGGTCACTTCCGATCGTGTGATGGTGCTGAACGGCGACGACCTTATCGGCCGCGCCGACCTCGCGAACCTCGCCACCGTGCCGATGGGCATTCTCGCGCATCCCGTACACGACCCGGAACACTACGGCATCCTCTTCCGCAACGCGGACGGCACGCTTCAGAAAGTTGTCGAGAAGGCGAAGGGACTGACCCCGCCGCAGTTAGCAAACATCGGCGGGTACGTCTTCCCGCGAGCGGTTTTCAACCTGACGCTGCCGCTGTCGCCGCGGAACGAGTACGAGATCACGGACGCGGTGAGCCAACTCGCCGCGACCGGGCCGTTCCACGTCGTCGCCGCGAACTACTGGCTGCCCATCGGCACCATCGAGCAGTGGAACGCCGCACAGAAGGCCGACGTGAGCGCCGCGAAGTGACCCCGGAGACATCGACATGCACCGCCTTGTTGCCCTCGCGCTCGTGCTGGGACTTGTCGCGCCGGTGATCGCGGCCGAACCGGTCGTCATCAGCGGCCACACGGAACGTATCAACGCGGTTGCGTTCGCGCCCGACGGCAAGACCGTTGCCACCGTCAGCGCGGACAAGACACTGCGGGTGTGGGACGCGAAGACCGGGAAGCAGCTCGCTTCCGTGGACGCGCACAGAGGCACCGCGACCGGGGTCGCGTTCAGCGCCGACGGCAAGAAACTCGTCACCGGTGGGTATGGCCCGAAGCCAGAAGGAAAGGGGCATCAGGAGGGTGAAGTGAAACGGTGGTCATCCGACCTGAAGAGTGCTCCGAATTCTGAAATCGCGCTCCACGCGGTTGAAGCGGTGACGTACGACCCGAACAACCGGCGGGTTCTGGGCGGGAGCGGCAAATTCGCGTACGCGTGGGACGGGACCGGCGACGAGCAGCGCAAGGTGACGTTCGAGGGCCACGCGGGAACAGTTCTTGGGCTGGCGCTCGACGCGCAGGGCGGGTGCCTCGTGACCGCGAGCGAGGACGGCACCGTGCGCGTGTGGCACCCAGACAAGGGCAAGCTGATTCACACCATGAAGGGCCATCAGGGGATCGTGCTGGCGGTCGCGGTTACGCCGAACGGCGCGCGGGCCGTCAGCGGCGGACAAGATCATTCGGTGCGCGTGTGGAACATCGAAACGGGCAAGGAAGAGCGGAAGCTGACGAACCACCTCGGCCCGGTGTTCGGTGTCGCGATGAACCCGGACGGCAAGACCGTCGCGACCGCGAGCGGGCTAGACGGCACCGTCCGCATCTGGGAAGTGGAGAGCGGAAAAGAGGTCAGCGTGATCCGACTGCCGAAGACAGCGAAGGGGCCGTGTCGCGTGGCCTACGCGCCCAACGGCAATCGCCTCGCGGTCGCGTCGTTCGACAACAACGTGCGCGTGTACGACCTCACCCTGGAGTGAGTCGGAAAGAACCCCTCCCCAACCCCTCCCCTAAGAAGGGAGGGGCTAAAACCTCTCGGTGTCTTCGCCCCTCCCTTCTTAGGGGAGGGGTTGGGGAGGGGTTCTTTCCGACAATTGCTTACACTCCCGGCTTGCCGTTGTGTGCGTCCGAGCCATAGAAGTGCGCGTGCAGTTGCTCCCAGTCGATGAACAACTGCCCGCCGGTCGCCTCGTACTGCTTCTGGAACGTCACCAACAGGTTCAGGATCGCGTGATCGACGTATTGCACTTCGTCCAGGTGGATGTGCAACTCCAAACCCTGCGGCACCGCTTCGAGTGCCTTCGCCAGCACCGGTAACCGGAGGAACGTGGCCGCGCCTTCGAGGTGCAAATGCACGCGATTGTGTTCGAATTCGTCGGTCCGTCCGATGCGAAGGTGCGAGAACCGGACGAGGAGTTTCAGCGCAGACAGAACCACGCCCAGAACCACGCCCGCGAGCAGGTCGGCGCCCACGATGGTCCCGGCCGTCGCGACGAAGATCAGCGCCTCGCTCTTGCTCTCCTTCCACAGCTTCCGCAGCCCCGGCAGGTTGAGCAACTTCCACCCGGTGTTTACCAGAATGGCCGCCAGCGCCGCGGTCGGGATGCGCGCGAGCAGCCCCGGTAACAGCGACACGAACAGCAACAACCACAATCCGTGCATGATCGCGGAGAGACGTGTCTTCGCGCCCGCTTCGAGGTTCGCGCTACTACGGACGATCACGCCCGTCATGGGCAGCGCGCCGACGACGCCGCAAATGGTGTTGCCGACGCCTTGCGCTACCAGTTCGCGGTCGAAGTTCGTGCGCGGTCCGTTGTGCTTGGTATCCACCGCGACGGCGCACAACAGCGTTTCGGCACTCGCGATCAGCGCGAAGGTGAACGCCGCCTTCCAAATTAAACCCAGCGTGAGGATCTCCCACCCGGGACACGCGATCGGCTTGACCGAGTCCGCGAGGCTCGATGACACCTGCACCCGCAGGACGCCCAACCCGCCGTGCGTGTCAGCGGCCGGACCGATGTGCATTCCGAGCGCCTCGAAGACGGGCCGCCCGAACTCGTTCACCAGCACCGCGACCAGCACCGCGATCACCGCGGCCGGCACGATCTTCAGGCGATTCGGAACGATCGGCTTCCACACCACGAGGATCACTGCCGCGATCACCCCGAGAATCGCGGCCTCGGTGTGGTTGGCGGTCGCGCCCTCGGGGTTGAACGCGAGCGCCGCCGACTCCGGGATCGTTGCCAGGGCTTCCAGAATCTTCTCCGGTGCCTTCGCGTCGACCAGCCCATGGAATTGTTTGGCGATGATGGTGAGACCGATGCCCGCGAGCATCCCTTCGACCACGGCCGGTGGCGCAGCGCGGAACAACGGCCCGAGCCGCAGCAACCCCGCGGTGATCTGGAGCAACCCCGCGATGCCGATTGCGATGCCAAGCAGCACGACCGGACTGGTGCCCGGCACCTGCGCCTTCGCGTCGGCAAGGAAGTTGACGACAAGGACGATCAACCCGGCGGCTGGCCCGGAAACTTGCAGCGGGCTGCCGGCCAGGAAGCCGACGATCAACCCACCGACAACCCCGGTGACGATCCCCGCTTCCGGTGGCAAGCCGCACGCTTGCGCGATCCCGATGCACAGCGGCAACGCGACCATGAACACGACGAGCGAGGCGAGCAAGTCGGTGACGAAGGTGCTGCCCGCAGTGGGCAGCGCTGGCGGGTTGGGTGTGGGGGTCGCGGACATGAATTGGCCGTCCTGGATTCGGAGTGTGGTCCGGTCACTCCGTGACCGGTTCTTGTTTTCATCGGGTTGTGGTGCCGCGAGCGATCGCGCCACAACAAAGCGAAGAACCGATCACGGAGCGACCGGATCACGCGAAATCGCCGTCGCGGGTTGGATCAGGGGGCGGCCGGGGTGGCGCCGACTTCGAGCGGGGCGAACTGACCGCTCTCCGGGTCGAAGGTGAACACCTCGCCGGTTTCCATCTTATACACCCACGCGTGCAACTTTAGTTCGCCCGACGCGAGCGCCGCCGCCACAGCCGGGTGCGTCCGCAGGTGTTCGAGTTGCGTCAGCACGTTCTCCTGAACAAGGGCCGTCGCACGGGCCTCGCCGACCAGGTGCGAGTAACACGCGCAAACGATCTCCGCGCTCGCCTGCGCGTGTTCGAGCCACTGCCGCACGCGCGGCATGGCCGCGGTGCATTGCGGTTCGGCCACGGCCTGCATCGCGCCGCACCGGGTGTGCCCGCAGATGATGATGTCGCGAATGCCCAGCCCGTGGATCGCGTACTCGATCGTCGCGGCCTCGCCGCTCGGCACGCCCGGTGAGTAGGGTGGCACAATGTTGCCCGCGTTCCGCAACACGAACAGATCACCGGGGTCGGTCTGGCAGATCAATTCGGGGACCATGCGCGAGTCGGAACACGTGACGAACAGCGTCTGCGGATTCTGTGAGTCCGCGAGTTTGCGGAAGAACTCGCAGTTCGGCGCGAACACGTCCGCCTGAAAGCGGTGAATACCACTGATAAGCTTTTCCAACTGTGCCGTCTCCAGAATCGTTGAACGGGTAAGGACGGCAGCGAACGCAACGGCGTCGCGGCCGGAATACCGGTCGTTGATCAGGGGCGTGCGAACACGCCGGTAGACGGACGGGAATTAACAGCGATAGGGCGTGCCGAGACCGTTGCGGAACGGATCGACGGCGACGGGCGGGGTGGACTGAATGCGGGCGACGTGGATGCGGTGCGAGGCGTGCGTTGGTGGGAGCGTATCGACCAACTCGCGGACTGGTGTGTGGTGGCGGGATGCGGACGCGTGCCGCTCTTTCCCGTCGGTTTCGCGCTCGTCCTCTTCGCCCACAGGAGCGCCGGGCGCTTCGCTCTCGGACACCGGCGTGATGGGCAGGAACGGCGCGAGCGCCCCCGAAGCTTGTTGCACGCTGGTGAACGGCACCAGACACACGACAAGCATTACGGCTCGGACAATCGCCCCGAATCGAATCATGGGCCCTTTCACGGTCGAGGAGCAACGCGATAATTCTAGGTTAGTCACTCCCCAATGGGCAATCGCAATCCCAAAGGAGCCAAAGCAACCTGAGGTGCCGCACAACGTTCTTCGCGGACAAACGTCACAGATTTCGCGAGTTGCCGTAGATAATGAAGATTGGACACGAACACAAGAAGAAATCGCTCCGGCCCGGTCGGGAACCCCAAAATGCTCACGATTCAACTCGTTGAACACATTCTCGCGACGATCCCGGTCCGCACGGTCGGCGTACTCGGCGACCTCTTCCTTGATCGTTACCTCGACATCGATCCCAGCTTAAACGAGCCGTCGGTGGAAACGGGTCTCACCGCGTATCAAGTGGTGAAGGTGCGGCGTTATCCCGGCGCCGCGGGCACGGTGATCAACAACCTCGCGGCGCTGGGCGTGGGCCGCATTTATCCCATCTCCTGTATCGGTGACGACGGCGAAGGATATGAGCTTCGTCACGCGCTTCGCGCTCTCTCTGTCGTCGAGCAAGGCGGGATCATCCAGTCGGAGAAGCGGCGCACGCCGACGTACACGAAGCCGATGCTCGGCAAGGAGGAGCTGAACCGGCTCGACATCAAGAACCGCACACCGACGCCGGAGGGCATTCAGGAACACATCATCGAGTTGCTGGACGAAGCGTGGCCGCAGTTGGACGCGCTGCTCGTACTCGATCAGGTGAGCGAAGCGGAGTGTGGCGTTGTAACCAGCCTCGTCAGGGATCGGTTGGCGCAGGTCGCCGCGGGCGACCCCGCGAAGTTCGTATTGGCCGACAGCCGTGAGCAGATTGGGCTGTTCAAGAACGTGTGTGTGAAGCCCAACGAGAGAGAGATTTGTGACGCCGTAGATTGGTGTCAGTGGGAGCCAGAACGGGAGTCGCAGGACAAGGCCTTTGCGCTTGCTCACTCGACTGGGCGACACGTCTTCCTCACTCGCGGCGAGCAAGGCACCTTTGTGCCGACACCATGGAGGAAGGACGGAACTTCGGAAGGAAGTGGTGCATTCGTAGTTCCCACTTACCCCGTCTCCGGGCCGATCGACATTTGCGGGGCGGGCGACAGTTGCTCCGCGGGAATCGCGGCGGCGATGGTCAGCGGCGCAACGCACGAGCAAGCCGCGGCGTTCGGGAACCTGGTGGCGTCGATCACGATTCAGCAGATCGGCGTGACCGGCACCGCGACCCCGGAGCAGGTCCGCGCCCGCTGGCGCGAGGTGAGCGAACCGCGCGCGTAACGGCGAGGCGCTGTTTCCTCTTGCTATCGGTCCATGTGTCGATCAGACTAGCATTTCATTCTCGATCCGGTTGCCCGGCGTTTTACTCCCGTTCGTTTCAGGGGATCACACATGCTCTCCCTCTCTCGCAGTCGGCGTGCGTTCACGCTGATCGAACTGCTCGTTGTCATCGCAATCATCGCCATCCTGATTGGGCTGTTGCTCCCGGCGGTGCAGAAGGTGCGCGAAGCCGCCGCGCGCATGAAGTGCAGCAACAACCTCAAGCAACAGTCCTTGGCCCTCCATACCTGCAACGACGCGGTCGGCTACCTGCCGCAGTTCGGGTGGGCGTGGCCCAAGGGCAGCACCTCGCTGCCACAGTCATCAACGTTCTGGTCGATTCTGCCGTACATGGAACAAGACAACATCTTCAAGAGCCTGCCGACCCCGAACAACAGCGCCTACTTCAACGCCTCCAGCCGCCCGGTGCCGATCAAGTCGTACAACTGCCAGTCGGACCCAACGAACCAGACTGGGCTTGGTACCGCCCCGTACCCCGCGTACAACCTGAACAGTTACAACGTGAACGGGATGGTGTTCTCGACCGGTCGGTATCCAGACCTCGGCAGTTCGTTCACCGACGGCACCTCCAACACGGTCGCGTTCGTGGAACACATCGCTATCTGCCGGAGTCAGGGCGGGGGAAACACCGCCACCGACGGGCGGAGCGTGTGGCCCGCTATCAACCTGACCACCGGCGACTCGGTCGTCTACTGGCCGGGGATCACGGGAACCGCGCCACCGGGAGTTGGTCCGGGCATGTTCGCCAGTCAGTACACGACGGCGATGGTACCCGACTCCGCGAACGGGAACCTCCCGAGTTTCAAGCGCCCTCAGGCGACGCCGACCCTCGGCACGACCGGCACCTGCGACCCGACAACCGCGAGTTCGATGCACAGCGGCAGCGTGCTCGTCGGCTTGGCAGACGGCAGCGTTCGCGGAGTCAATCCCTCGATCACGCTCCGCACCTGGAACGCGGCCCTCTCGTTCAACGGTGGCGAAGTCCTCGGCAGCGACTGGTGATTTTCGGCCCCGACGGACACGATGTGGAGGTTACGATGACGTTGCGAGCGCTGGTGGGTGTGCTGGGTTTCGGTGCGGCCGTGCTGCTCGCCGGGTGCGGCGGCGCCAAGGGGCCGGCCGCGGCGACCGTCAGTGGCGAGGTCAAACTGAACGGCGTGCCGGTGGAGAAGGGCGTAATTTCCTATACCCCGACCGACGGCACCGGTGCGCCCGCGACCGCTGAGATCAAGAAGGGACGGTACGAGATCGCGACCACCGCCGGCAGTAAGATGGTGCTCATCTCGGCACCGGTCGCCGGACAACGGCAGAAGGATCAGGTCTCGCTGGATACCCCAATGATCGAGAGCATTCCGGAGAAGTACAACGCGAAGTCCGAACTCACGTTCGACGTCGTCGCGGGCAGCAACTCCAAGGACTGGGATCTGGACTCTAAGAAGAAGTGACCTGTTGGCACTCGCGGCTTCCAGTACGGCACTGGGCGGAACGATCCCAATCCGTTCCGCCCGGTGCTGCGTCGTATCTGTGTCGCCATGTTCAGTGCACATCACGTCACAAGGAGATCACGATGAACGCTCTGCCCCGTCGCAAGTTCCTGTCCGCGTCTGCCACCGGGTGAGCGTCTTTGTTGTCGGTGGATGTTGTGGGGCAGGCCGCTGGCCGGCCGAAGCGAAGGCCGGTCAGCGGCCTGCCCCACAAAAGTCGTTGTGATGGGTCGCCAACTCAACCGGTGTTCTTCAGCCCGGACGCGACCCCGTTGATGCTCTCCAGAACTGCGGTCACCAACTCTTCGCGCGGTCCGTCGGTGGTGCGGAGCCTGTCCAACAACACCAGTTGAATGAAGCTCAACGGATCGACGTAAGGATTCCGGCGCTCGATCGACGTGCCAAGCACCGGCGAGCGTTCGAGGAGCGCCGACTGGCCGGTGATCCGGCACGCGGCATCGACGGCGCTGCGGTACTCGGCTTCGATGCGCCCGTAGATTTTTGACGCGACTTCCTGATCGGTCACGAGGTCGGCGTACAACCGGGCGATGACGAGATCCGCTTTCGCGAGGATCATCTGCGCGTTGTCGATGAGGGTCCGCCAGAACGGCCAGCGCGCGTACATGTCGGAGAGCATCTTCAGCCCGTCGGGCTTCGCCTTCAAGAACTCGGTGACGGCGCTGCCCAGGCCGTACCAGCCGGGGAGCGTGTGCCGACTCTGCATCCAACTGAACACCCACGGAATCGCGCGCAACTCTTCGATGCTGCGGGCCGCGCTTCGGCGTGCCGGGCGCGAGCCGATCTTCAGTTCCGCGATCTCGCCGATGCACGTCGCCTGCTCGAAGTAGCTCAGGAAGTCGGGCGTCTCGTACACCAGTTCGCGGTAGTGCTTGCGGGCCGATTCCGCGAGTTCGTCGAGTGCCGCGAGCCACGCCGGATCGACGCTATCGGCTGCGTCCGGGAAGCTCGTTCGCAACACCGCGTCGAGCACCTGTTCGAGGTGCCGCTCCGCGACTGCGGGGTGTCCATAGCGGTCGGCGATCATCTCGCCCTGTTCGGTGGTTCGCAACCGGCCGTCAACGGTGCCGCGCGGTTGCGCGAGGATGGCGTAGTTCGCCGGACCGCCGCCGCGCCCGATCGCCCCGCCGCGCCCGTGGAAGAACTGAACGGTGATACCGGCACCGCGCCCGAGATCGGTGAGTTCCGTCTGCGCGCGGTAGAGCGCCCACGCGGACTGCAAAAACCCGCTCTCCTTGTTGCTGTCCGAGTAGCCGATCATCACCTCTTGCACGTTGGCGCGAAGCTCCAACTGTCGGCGGTACACTGGCAGTTCGAGGAGTTTGGACATGATGCCGCGCGCGGAGCGGAGCGGTTCGAGCGCTTCAAACAGCGGCACGATGTCGATGCGGCTCACGCCCTCCGCGGGCCGGAACAGTCTGGCTTCACGGGCAAAGAGCAGCACTTCGAGGAGATGAACCGGGTCGGTGGTGGAACTGATGATGTACGTCCCGAGCGCTTCTGGGCACCGCTGTTCGAGGACCGCGGCCATCGTGCGGAACGTGCGGATCACCTCCGCGGTGTCGGGCGTAAACGGCAGGTGCGCCGGGACCAGCGGCCGGGCGGATTCGAGTTCCTTCGCGAGTACCGCGAACCGTGCGTCTGGTGAAAGTTCGCGGTAGTTCAGGCACACGTCGGCGGCGCGCAGCACTTCGTCAGTCGCCTGTTCGTGCCGCCCACTGTGCTGCCTGATGTCGAGCGTTAACAGGTGAAGGCCGAACACTTCGACCACGCGAATGAAGTCGCGCACGGCCCCGTCCGCGCTGGCCGTCGCCCCGGCACGACGAAGGTCGTCCGCGATCAGCGTGAGGTCGGTGAGCAACCCCACACGACCAAGATAAACGCCGGGCGGCGGAACCGAACCTTCGGCGCCCCAATCGACGACGTTCGCGTGAACGTACTCCAGCGTGTGGCGGAGCTTCTCCGCGATCATCCGACACTTCGCGCGATACGGTTCGCGGCCCTTCCCCGCGGACACGGCGGGGAAGAGTTTTGCGTCTGCCAAGAGCGATTCCTTCAGTGCTTGTCCGGCTTCGACGAATGGAGTCGAGTGACTGAGTTTGCTACCCAGCGATTCGATGCGGTGGAGGTAGTGCTTGAGGATCGTTTCTTGTTGGAGTCGCACGGCGTCGGCGGTGACAGTGTGGGTAACGTTGGGGTGGCCGTCGCGGTCGCCGCCGATCCACGACCCGAATTGCAGGAACGCGGGCACGCGCCGGTTGTGATTGGGGTAGACCTGCGCCAGTGCCGTTTCGAGCTTCCGGTACACCTTCGGAACGACATCCAACAGGCGCGTTTCGACCAGGCCCAGTACCTGCCGCACCTCGTCGAGCACCGACGGCCGCGCGGACCTCACCGCGTCCGTGAGCCAGAGTGCTTCGACTTCTTCGGCGATGGCGCCAACCGCGGTGTCGCGCTCGGCTGGCGTTGGCAGACCGTACTCCGTGTCATCGAGCAGGTGCGCGACGGACGCGAGCTTCTCCAGAACGGTGCGCCGACGGGCCTCGCTCGGGTGCGCCGTGAACACCGGCACGACGAGCGCGCGGCTCAGGTGGTCCGCGACTTCCTCGACCGTGATACCGCGATCAGCGATCTTGCGGAGCGCGGCTTCGGCGTTCTCGGCGCGCGGGCCGTCGGCCTTCGCGGCGCGGTGCCGCAACGCCCGAACGCGAGCTTGCTGTTCGGCCAAGTTGATGAGGTCGAAGAACACACTGAACGCGCGGATCAGACCGCGGAGCGCCGGCAGGTCGAGCGTGCTGAGCCGGTCGCGGAGCCGGCGTGCGGCGTCGGGCGACGGGTTCGCGCGTAACTCCTTCGCCGCGGCGCGAATGTCTTCTTCCAGGTCGAACGCGGCGTCCCCTGCGAGCCGGCGGATCGCCTGACCGAGTAGGTTTCCGAGTAACCGGATGTCGGCCCCGAGTGCCTTTTGTGCTGCCGCGTGCATTGACACACTGTTGGTAAATCGAGTTGTGAGAGCCGGCACTATTCGCTGCGATTCTACCGGAACGCCGGCCCGACACCACACGGCCGGCACGCGGAACAAAGAACCAGGGGCTTACGCCCTGGCTACGAACAGCCGCCCTTCCAGGGCCGAAGACCAAGAGCCGGTTTCCGGTTTTAGCCCTGGAAGGGCGGCTGTTCGTAGCCAGGGCGTAAGCCCCTGATTTCTTTGGCTCCAATCTCCGCTTCGCGGGTATCATCAGTTCTCCCGACCGGTTCACTCCCGACCCGCGGAGGCTCGATGCTCTCCTTTCTCAGTCCCGGCGTTCACTTGCGTGCCGGCATCACCAGGCGCGAAGTGCTTCGCGTCGGCGGGTTGGGGTTCACCGGACTCGCGTGCGGCGATCTCTTCCGCAGTCGCGCCCGCGCTGCATCGAGTGCGCCGAAGGGCACGTTCGGACGGGCGAAGGCGTGCATCGTGGTCTTCAACTACGGCGGGCCGAGCCACCTCGATTTGTGGGACTTGAAGCCCGACGCGCCGGCCGAGATTCGCGGTGAGTTCAAGCCGATCGGCACGAACGTGAACGGCGTCTCCATCTCCGAACACCTGCCGAGGCTCGCGAGTATGGCCGACCGCTATGCGGTCGTGCGGTCCGTCACGCACAACGACAACGACCACGCGATCGGGGCGTATCTCGCGCTCACAGGTTACTCGCATCCGAAGCACGAAACGCTCGGCATCGAACCGCCCGCGACGCCGCTCGACATGCCCGCGATTGGCTCGGTTGTGGCGAAACTCCAGCCCGCGACGAAGCCGGTGTTCCCTTACGTCGCGCTCGGCGACCTCCGGCACTTCGGCAACAACGACAGCCTCGGCGCGACAGCCGGGTGTTTGGGTTCGACCTACGAACCGTTCACGCTCCCGTTCGAGACGCGAACCAACGGTGCGATTGACCTTCGCGCGGTAACCGCTGTGATGACGGACACGAAGGGCACCGACATGGGCGGGCGCCGCACGTTACTCGATCAGATGAACCGTGCCACGTCGAGTCTGCGCACCGCAGCCGAAGTTCGGTCACTCGACGATGCGTCGCGCCGCGCATTCGATCTGCTCTCGTCGAGCGCCGCACGAGACGCCTTCGACCTGTCGCGCGAACCGCAAAAGGTGCGCGATGCTTACGGCTCGCACCCGTTCGCGAAAAACTGTTTGCTCGCGCGGCGAATGGTCGAAGCCGGTGTTCCGCTGACCACGCTCTACTCGATTGGCAACCGCGACTGGGACACGCACGGCGGTAACTTCCGGCACCTGAAAGGTTCGCTCGCACCGCCGATGGACCGCGGGTTCTCGTCGCTGTTGAGCGATTTGGACGCGCGCGGAATGCTGGACGAAACGCTGGTGGTGTGGATGGGCGACATGGGCCGCACGCCGAAGATCAACAAGGACGCGGGCCGCGATCACTGGTCGTTTTGCTACTCGGTGGTCCTCGCTGGTGGCGGCATCAAAGGCGGGCAGGTCTACGGTTCGTCGGATCGCGGAGCGGCGTATCCTTCGACGAACCCGGTCAGCCCGGCCGACATCGCCGCGACGATTTACCACTGCCTCGGCATCGACCCACGCGGTCACATCACGGACCAGCAGGGGCGCCCGATGGTCGTGAGCAGCGGCACGCCGGTGAAGGCGATTCTCTCGTAGGTGCGGCGCTACGCGAGCGCCGGCTTGATGACCTTCCCGAACACGTCGGTGAGCCGGAAATCGCGGCCCGCGTGCTTGAACGTCAGCTTCTCGTGATCGAATCCGAGCTGGTTCAGGATCGTGGCCTGAACGTCGTGAACGTGAACCGCGCCTTCGACTGGGTGGAAGCCGAGTTCGTCTGTCTTGCCGAGCGTGATGCCGGGTTTGATCCCACCACCGGCCATCCAAATTGCGTACGCTTGCGGGTGATGGTCTCGCCCGAGGCTGCGTCCCAACACCGGGTTCGTTTCCACCATCGGTGTGCGCCCGAACTCGCCGCCCCACACCACCAACGTGCTGTCGAGCATTCCCTTTCGCTTCAGATCGCGCACGAGCGCGGCCGACGCCTGATCCGTCGCCTTGCAGTTGTTTCGCGAGTTACCGGTCACGTCGGAGTGCGCGTCCCAGCCCTCGTGGTAGATCGTGACGAACCGCACGCCGCGTTCGACCATGCGCCGCGCGAGTAAGCATGAGCGCGCAAAGTTCGGCTTGTCCGGGTCGGCCCCGTAGAGCGCGAGCGTTTCCTTATCTTCCTTCTTCAGATCGGTGAGTTCCGGCGCCGCGGTCTGAAGCCGCCCGGCCATCTCGTAGGCCGCGGTGCGGGTCGCAATCTCAGGGTCGCCCACCGCAGTCAACCGCTTCCGGTTAAGGTCCGCGATCAGATCGAGTGTGTCCTTTTGAAGTTCCGCGTCGATGCCGCCCGGCGACGAGACGTTCAGTATGGGGTCGCCTTGATTGCGAAACCGCGTGCCAGTGTAGATCGTCGGCAGGAACCCACTGGACCAGTTCGCCGCACCGCCGCTGATACCGCCGCCGGTGGACATTACGACGAACGCGGGGAGTTCCTTCGTCTCGCAGCCGAGGCCGTACACGATCCACGATCCCATACTCGGCCGGCCTGGTTGCGAGAACCCGGTGTTGAAGAAGATCTGCGCCGGTGCGTGGTTGAACTGGTCCGTGTGAACCGCCTTCAGGATGCACACATCGTCCGCGATCGTCGCGAGGTGCGGCAACACCTCCGAGAGTTCCGCACCGGATTTGCCGTGCTTCGCGAACTTGAACCGCGGCCCGAGTACTGCGGCTTCCGGCCGGATGAACGCGTACCGCTGGCCCTTGATGACCTCCGGCGGGAGCGGCTTGCCTTCGAGCTTCGCGAGTTCGGGCTTGTAGTCGAACAGGTCGAGTTGGCTCGGCGCACCGGTCATGAACAGGTGAATGACTGCCTTTGCCTTACCCGCGAAGTGCGGTTTCTTCGGCGCGAGCAGATTCGCTTGCGGCGCCTCCGCGGCGCGGGCGTTGGCGCACAGCAGCGACGCGAGCGCTGCCTTGCCCACGCCATAACCGCAGTCGCGGAAGAAGTGCCGACGGGTGACATCGAGCATGGCCTTACTCCCGTGTGACGAACTCGTCGAGGTTCAGAATCGCGCGTGCGGTGGCGGCCCACGCAGCGCGCTCCACGGCACCGTCGCCGGCTCCAGCGACTTTCGCGGCGCGCTCGGGGTCGCGCGCGAATCGCTCGCGCTGCGCGTCGTAGAACTTGCTCACCGATGCGAGTTCGTCCGCGGCGGCCTGGCGCACGAGGCAGAGGCGAAACAGGAACGCGACGCGATCCGCGGTCTTGCCGTCGTGCGCGGCGGTCCGCTTCGCGAGCGCCTGGGCGACTTCCAGTAGCACCGCGTCGTTGAGCATCGTGAGCGCTTGAAGTGCGGTGTTCGAGACTTCGCGCTTCGCGGTGCAGGCTTCGCCGCTCGGCCCGTCGAACGTGCCGAACATCGCGTAGGGCGCGGTGCGCTTCGCGAACGTGTACAGCCCGCGGCGGTAGCGGTCTTCGCCCGTGCTCACCTGCCAGTCCAGTTTGCCGTAAGTGCCCTCGGTGGTGACTCCCGGCGGCTGCGGCGGAAAGACACTCGGGCCGTACATCTTCGGCGAAAGCAAGCCAGCGGCTTTGAGTGCGGAGTCGCGAATCTGCTCGGCTTCGAGCCGCATGCGTGGGCCGCGCGCGAGCAGCTTGTTCTCGGGATCGCGTGCGAGCAACTCGGGCGTCACGCGCGACGACTGCTTGTAGGTCGCGCTCGTCACGATGAGCTTGTGGAGCTTCTTCACGCTCCATCCGCGTTCAACGAATTCGAGCGCGAGCCAGTCGAGCAATTCTGGGTGCGAAGGGAGTTCGCCTTGATAGCCGAAGTCGTCGAGCGTGCGGACCAGCCCGCGACCGAACAGCGCGTGCCAGTGACGGTTGACTGTCACCCGTGCCGTGAGCGGGTTCTCGGCGCTCACGAGCCACTTCGCGAACTCAAGTCGATTGCTTGGCGAGCGGGGTGCGTCAGCCCCCCGAGGCTGAGTGAGAATCGCGGGCACGCTGGGCTTCACCTCTTCCTTCGGCTGAAGGAACTCGCCGCGATGGTGCCTGAACGTCGGTCGCGGGTTGTCCGCGGGCCGCTCCTGCATCACGAGCGTTTCGGACATCGCTGGCAACTGCGCGCGGAGCTTCGCGATCTCGTCCCGCTGGGCCTTGAACTCCGGGGCCGTCGCGAACCAGTAGCGGGCCAGAACCTCGGGTTCGCCCGGATTCGGTACGAGCGGCATCGCGTCGCGTGCCAGTACCTCTTCCACTTCCGCCGGGATGGCGTGGGCCTTGACTTCGCCTTCCGCCGTGGTCACGCAGACGCGGAAACAGCCAAGGCTCGCGGCGTAGTGCCGCTCGAACAGCAACTCCAGGGTGGCGGTTTTGGTGGTCAGAGGTTTGGCGAGGTTGAAGACCGCGTTGGAGGCTTTGCCCGGCTGCCCGCTGCCGCCCCAACCGGTGTGCGGGTGGCCGTCGAGCGCGGCCTTCGCCGTCAGGTTGCCGCGCGGGTGCGCCTCGGACGCGCTCGCCACCGCCACCGGCTTGCCGTCCACTTTCAGCGCGAACTCGCTGAGGAGGAAGTCGCCCTTCGGCCCCTCGTAGTACGCACGCCCGGGGCCGCCGGCCGGCAGCGCCGGGTCGACAAGTGCCTCGACGCGGACCGCGGTGACGCCGGCGGGCAGGTCGCTGAGCGTCAGCGTGTACAGGTCGCGTTTCTGCGCGTCGCCGCTCGCGAAGACGGAGCCGTCCGGTCGAATCGCCAGCTTCGTGGCGGGGCCGCCGTCCATATTGGTGGGCTTTAGCGAGGCCCACTTCACCGCCTTCTTGCGCTCCGTGGCGACCCACGCGGCCAGCGATTCGATCCCTTTCTTGTCTCTCAGCCTGTCCCCGACCGCAGCCTCCAACTTGACGATTTGCGCCTCGATCCCCGCCCGCCGCTTCTCCAACTCCGGCGACGGCACCGTGAGGTCCGGTTCGGCGGCGTTGTTGAGAAGCGCGAACAGGCGAAAGTATTCGGTGTGCGAGATCGGGTCGAACTTGTGTGTGTGACACTGTGCGCATCCGACGGTGAGACCGAGCCACACGGTTCCGGTCACGGCGGTGCGGTCCGTGACCGCGTGGTAGCGGAACTCCAGCGGGTCGATCCCGCCTTCTTCGTTCAGCATCGTGTTGCGGTGGAACCCAGTCGCGACCTTCTGCGCAACCGTCGCGTTCGGGAGCATGTCGCCCGCAAGTTGTTCGATCGTGAACTGGTCGTAAGGCATGTTCGCGTTGAGCGCGTTGATGACCCAGTCGCGGTACGGCCACACCGAGCGCCGGCGGTCCTTCTCGTAGCCGTTGGTGTCGGCGTAGCGTGCGAGGTCGAGCCACTTTCGCGCCCACCGCTCGCCGTACTGAGGACTCGCGAGGAGTTTGTCCACCAACTTTTCGTACGCGTCCGCGCCCTTGTCCTTCACGAACGCGTCCACTTCCTCCGGTGTCGGCGGGACGCCGATCAGGTCGAGGTAGACGCGACGCACCAGCGTGTATTTGTCCGCTTCCGAGGAGAGCGACAGAGCTTCTTTCTGAAGTCGGGCCGTGACGAACGCGTCGATCGGGTTCGCCGGTTGCGCCTTGAGCTTCGGGATCTCCGGCCGCTTCGGCGCCACGAAGCTCCAGTGCGCGTCGTACTTCGCGCCGGACGCGACCCACGCCGCGAGCGTTTCTTTCTCCTTCGCGGTGAGCGTCACCTTTGTCGCCGGTGGCGGCATCACCGTGCCCGGTTCCGTCGAACTGATGCGAAGCACGAGTTCACTGTTCGCTTTGCCGAGGACATGTCCCGCGCCGTCGCGGGTATCGAGCCGAAGCTTTCCTTTTCGCGCGCCTTCGTCGGGACCGTGGCACTTGAAGCACCGCGCCGCGAGGATCGGACGCACGTCGCGGTTGAAGTCGGGCGCGTCGGCCTTGTTCGTTGCCGGGGTGGGGATTCCGTCGCGCGCGTCCCGTGGAAGGCCGGGCAAGGCGGCGCACGCGAGCGCAGCGCAAATGAGAAGCGTGTAGCGGGGGGAGAGGTACAGACGCGGCATGACCGGCGCCCTCGCGGTGTCGGCGAACCCGTACCTTGTTCAGATACTGGCGCCGGCACCGAACGGCCCGCGGCTCGCGTGCCGGTTCACCCGGTGAGCGTCCCGAAAGTCGGTGGAAAGTGGCACGTGACTCTTTTTCGTGGGGCAGGCCGCTGGCCTGCCGAAGCGAAGGCCAGCGGCCTGCCCCACAAAGATAAGGTGGAACCTACTCCGGCTTCGGCTCGTCGGGCAGAACCAGCAGCAATTTGGGGCCGGCGCCGGCGTCGGTTAACTTCGCGCCCATCAGGTCGGGGAAATCGACCGTCTTCACCGCCAGGTCCGCGGGCTTCACGGCGGAAAGCTCCTTCAAACCGGCCGGGAACGACGCGAACGTCACCTTGCCGAGCCGCTTGCCGGTCGCGGAGGCCGGTTCGCCCACGTTGTTCACCCAGTCGTCCCAGCCCCACTCCTTCGCGGTTCCGTCCACCGGGCGAATCAGCGCGACCACGGCTTCCGCGGACGTGTCGAAGTTCGCGTACCGGTTGGCCTTCTTCACCTGCCAGCCCAGCAGGGACTTCCAGTCGGTCGGTTCGACGCCTTCGAGTTCCACTAGCGGCCGACCGGCGCCCGGCACCGCGACGAACAGGCACTCGTCCGCTTCGACCTCCAACTTCACCAGCCCGGAGGCGCGCATCGCGTCGGTCGCCTTGCCGCCGCGCATCTCGACGATCGGCCCGCCCGCGAGCGCCGTGACACGGAGGAACTTCGCATTGCTCATGCCGCCGGCGCCCGGCTTGCCACCGGATTCAGCCAGCAGCACGGGGCCGTCGATCGCGGTGAGTGTGTCGGTCATCTCCAGGTTGACCGGGCGCGTGACTTCGACCCACACGCCGCGCCCCTTCCCGCGGATCACGCAATGATCGAACACGACCTTCGGCGGTTGCCGTGTGGCCGCGTCCATCTTCATGACCTTCTCCGCGTCCGGCAGGCGAACGGCCGCGGCCTTCGAGTCGTCCTCCTCGGCGAGTGTGAAGACGCAGTTCTTGAACGTGCAACTCTTGCCGCCGAGGACCGAGACCGCAGACACGCTCTGCCCGTCCTTCGGGCGGTTCGGTTTCAGATGGAAGTGGACACCCACGAACGTCACTTCGCCGGTCATCAGTTTGAAGAGCGTCTGGTCGTTGCCCACATCGCCTTGGATCACGAGAACCGGCTTGAAGCCCGCGGCCGGCTTGAACGTGACTCGGATGTCGCCGTCGCTTGGCTTCGTCTGGCTCTTCAGTTCCTCGCCGTCCACCTGCAGTTCGCCGTTGTGCTTGATGAGAATGACGTCATCCGGGCGCGCGACTTTCAGCAGCGCGCGCAGTTCAGGGAACGTGCCCGGCGGGAGTTCCGCGGTCGCCGGCGCGTCGGGAAACCAGATCTTTTCCTTCACGTCGGCCGCGTTCACCGGGCGGTCCGGGGGCCAGAGCCGCAGGTCCGGGTACGCGCGGTGGCGCCCGAACGACGATGTGTCGGCCTTGTTGTGGAACGCGACGCCGAGCGGTTCGGGGCGCTCGCCCTTGTTGCTCGTGAAGAGCACGGGGTCGGTCTTCACCTGGAGTCGGAACGCCTTCCACGGACTCGTTGAGGCGACCGTTGCGCCCGGTTCAAGTTCATACCACGGGCGCTGCTTGAGCTCGACGCGCCCTTGCACCTCGACCGACAGACCGGCGGCCGTCTTGCATTCCTCGAACGTGAGTGACCCCGCCGGGGTTCCGACCGGGTTGACGCTGTAAAACGCGTTCGTGCGCCCGCCAGTGCCGGAGAACTGCACGCCATCGAAGTTCTCGCCGCGGACGCGAACGACAACGCCGGGACCGGGCGCGCTGGCCCCAGCGGACTTGCCGTGGACCGGCGCGAACAGGCAGCCCGAAGCCTTGACGCTCAGACTGACCGGCGTGCCGGTTTCCACCGCGGCCCCGCCGGGGTCGAGCATGAACGATGAGCGGTCGAACCGGATCTCAGAGCGAGGCAGCGATTCGCTCGCGGCGGTGTCGAACTGAATCGCCGCGATGGTGTGTGGCGCGAAACCGCAGTCGGTGATGGTCGCCGTCGTGCCGGCCGGCAACGCCAGTGCCACCGCGCCGGGTGCGAACAGGCATCGCGTCACGGTGACCGACGCGGTCGCGACACCCTCGGTTGCGCGCGTCACGGACACCGCGCGCGGCTCGTGATTGGCTCGCAGCACCTCGCTCGGCATGAACACACAGTCGGTGAGATCGACACTCGTCGCGTCCTCGATGCGGAGTCCGATCGGTTGATCAGAAAACGCGGCCTCCGTGTCGGCGTCTTCCTGAAGGGCGAACCACACGCCGCGCACCACGACCGTTGTGTCCGCCTTCACGGTCAACGAGCCTGCACTACCGCGCTGCGCGCGGGCCGTGACGATTACCCTGGTGCCCCCGGCGGCCGCGCCGACGAGTTCCAGTTTGGCTCCTTGAAACGCGACGCCTTGCGGCAACTTCGTCAGGTCGAATGTGCGGGCCGCGAGCACCACCTTCGTTGTCGTCGGGTCTTCGAGCCGCTTCACCAACTCATCGACCGTGTTCACGACCGCGGCACCCGCGTTCGGGTTCACGACCGGGTTCGGACCCTTCAACTCGCTCTTGCTCGTGTCCTTGTCTTTCAGGGGGTCGCCGGTGCCGGGTAGACCGACCGCGGGTCCGGGGGCGCCGGTGGACACCACGAACGCGACCGCTGCCAGTGCCACCGCGACCGCCGCCATCACCCACCACGGCCGGAACTTCGGCGATTCGGGCAACAGCCGCTGTTCGGCGGGAACCGCTTGCGCCGCGGTGTCGTGTGCGAGGGCGTCGGCAACGTTCAACCGCTCCGCAAGTCCCTTCAAATGCGCGATCAACTCCGTCGGCGTCTGGTAGCGATCGTTCTGGTTCTTCATCATCATGCGGGCCAGAATCGCAGCCAGTTCGTCAGGGATCGCGTGGTTCAGCTCGCGTGGGTCGAGGAAGTCGTCCTCCTGGTGGGCGCGGAGCTTGCGTGCGGCGGTTCCTTCCGGGACCGGAGGCCGACCGGTGAGCGCGTGGTAGAAGGTACAACCGAGTGAGTAGATGTCGGAGCGCACGTCGGCGCGGCGCGGGTCGAGCGCCTGTTCGGGCGAGATGTAATCGAACGTCCCGAGCGTCACGCCGGACTGGGTGACGGTGCCGTTAACCAACTCGGAACCGAGGTATCGCGCAAGGCCCATATCGACGATCTTCGCGCGCCCGTCCGGGGTGATGAGGATGTTCGACGGCTTGATGTCGCGGTGAACGACGCCGCGTTCGGCCGCGTGGTTCAGACCAGCGGCGACCTGCATCATGTAGCGGACACACTCGTTCGCCGGGAGCGGCCCGCGCCGGTCGATGATGACGCGCAGGTTGTCGCCCTCGACAAACTCGAAGGCGATGAAGTGCAGCCCCTGGTCTTCACCGCAGTAGTAGACGCGGGCAACGTTCTCGTGGTCGAGCTTCGCGGCGGCGCGGCCTTCCTGCTTGAAGCGGGTCACGCTCTCGGGGTCGCGTGCGGCTTCGGGCGGGAGAATCTTCAGCGCGACGATGCGGCCGAGTTCGAGGTCGCGCGCCTTGAGCACGGCGGCCATGCCGCCGGCGCCGATGGCTTCGATGAGTTCGAAGTGGCCCAGCCGCCGCCCGGCGACCGACAGCGGATCACTCGCGACCGCGAGCGGCACCGGTTGCGACGGCCCGATGGCCTTCTTCGCGTTGAGCGTTATGATCGTGGGCGCGTCGTCGGTGTTGGCGGCACCTTGCGGGAACGCGAGGAACTGCGCGATCTCGGACTCGGTCGAGCGGGGTCGCAACGAACTGCCGGAACGGACCAAATCGGAAAGAGTATTGTTCGGTTGGTGCGAATGCGTGGATCCGTTCCGCTCGTTCGGCGGGACGGGATTCGGCTCCGGCTCACCCGACGGCGGGACCGGCACGGCGTTTTTCGCCGAGGACGGTTGGCCGGTCGGATCGGTCGGCGTTCCCATTTCGGTTCGTACCACGGGCGCGGGCGTCGGCCCGCAAAAGCACCAGTTCGCCGCCGGGAGAAGGGATTGGCGGCCTCGCGAACGACTCCCACCGGAGAAGGAGAGCCAGCATCTTGCTCGCACGAGAACGGGCGTCCGGCCCGCGCGCAAAGACGCGATCACAATTGAAGCACATCACTATAGCTCATTGCGACACCGGATGTCAATTCACACAATTCGCGGCGAAAGCACCACCCAGAACGGTAGGTTGAGGACACCTGACTAAGGAGGTGCGCTGTGGCTGCTTCGTCGTGGGTCGTCGAAGGTACAATGGAGAATTTCCAGCAGGTCGTCGTGGACGGGTCGCGCGAGCGCCCGGTCGTGATCGACTTCTGGGCGCCGTGGTGCGGACCGTGCCGGGCGCTCGCGCCGCTGTTGGAGAAACTCGCCGTCGAGAAGGACGGCGAGTTCTTGCTCGTGAAGGTCAACACTGACGAGCAACAAGACCTTGCGCAGTCGTTCCAGATCGAGGGCATCCCGGCCGTGTTCGCGGTCCGCGACGGGAAGATGGTGAACAGCTTCACCGGCGTGATGCCGGAAGAGGAACTCCGCGAGTTCCTCGCGAGCCTCGGACCGGTCGGGGTCGCGCCGCCGCCCGAACTGACTCCTCTGGAAGTGGCCGCCGGACTCGAAGCCACCGACCCAGCCGCGGCGGGCACCGCGTACCGCGCGATGCTCGCGACCGAGTCTCACGACCCCGCTGCGCGTGTGGGTTTGGCGCGTGTGGTGCTCTTGCAACCGGGGCGCGAGCCGGAAGCCCGCGCGCTGCTCACGGGTGTCGATTTCGGGGACTTCTCGCCCGAGGCGCAGCGCCTCAACGCGGTCCTCGGACTGCGCGACGTTCCACACGCCGACGCCGACCTCGCCGCGGTCCAACCCGCGACCACAGCCGAAGGGAACCTCGCGCTGGCGCGAATCCTCGCGGCACGCGGGGACTACACCGGCGCGATGGACACGCTGCTCGCCGCAGCGGACGACGACCGGCAACTCGGGCGCACCACGGTTCGCGAACTGATGCTGAAAGTGTTCGACGTGATCGGCGTGCGCAGCCCGCAGGCCGACGACTACCGTAAGCGATTGCAGAAACTGCTGTATTGAGGGTGGCTTTCCCCAACCCCTCCCTACAGGGAGGGGTTGGGGGACTGCTTCTTCTCACCCGCGGCGGTTCACCAACCCGACGAGGAACCGGCTCAGGTACAGACACGCGACCACGGCCGCGATCATCGCGAACGCGGGCGCAGGGCCGGCGTCGGCGCGGGCCGCGTAGATGATCCGCGTCGGGCGCTCCACCGGAATCTGGTCACTGGACGTGGCGAACGTCAAGTCAGTGTCGCCCTTGCGCGGCGACGACGCGTCCTCGAACTCGGTGAGCCACGTCCCTTCCGCGGGCGCAAAGCCGGGGATCTTCAGGTGCGACTGCGCGCCTTTCCACCCTTCCACACCGGGCTTCCCGGCCCACGCGGTCTTCCCCTCCCAACTCTCGCCCGCACCGAGCGAACCGCTCATCTTCTGGTCCGCGATCACGAACACGCGGAACAGGCGCCGGGCCTTCGCGTCGCGCATGTCGTCCGGCTCGCGGTACGGAAAGAACGGCGTGTCGGTGTTGAAGCTCATGCGCACGGCTGCGGACCCGATCGCGGCAGTCGCGGTCGCCGATGGGTCGTTCGCGATCTTGAACGCGGTCACCACCCACTTCTTATCGACGTAAGGTTTAAGCCACCGTGCGAGAGCCGGGCGCACCTCGTACCCGCGCGCATTCAGCCACGCGGCCAGCGCGTCCGCGTCGTTGGCTTTGAGCACCTTCGCGTCGTAGCCGGCGACGCGTTTCTCGGCGAGTACCTCGACGTGCGACTGTTCCGCAACAGATTCTGATTTAATCGCACCGCAGCCGGGCACGCACCCACCCCCGCCACTTGGACGCGAACGCGTCTCGGTCTTGGGCGCGGTGACCTTCGCGAGTTCGTCGAACACCTTGTCGTCGGCCTCTTCGAGGACGGGCACCGACGGCGTGGGCACGAGGAACCCGAAGTCCGGCACCGGCGTGCTACCGGGCGCCGACGCGGTGAACGTGGCCCGGCGGATGAAGTGCTGCGTCTTGGCCTTCTCGTCCCAGATGACGATCGCGCTCTCGGAAGCGACCTCCACGACCACGTCCCGCGGTGGCGCGACCGCGCATGCATCTAACGGGGACGGCGTCGCGAGCACGCCCGCGAGCAGCGCGAGCGCAACGAACCGAACACAGGTGCTCATGACGAATCTCCGTCGAGGTGCGGATGTCTTGCAACATGATCCCGCGCTGGGGACGAATATTCCACGCCGAACGCGCGCGGAGTGGATTTGACATCGGGAGAATAATGAACAGATTTACATTAACGACAAAGGCGACCTAACTCCCCAACCCCTTCCCTGAAGGGGTTGGGGAGTCAGGTCGCCTTTCACTCACCTCCGAGGTGCATCATGTCCAGTTGCAACACCGGCCTGACCGAAGAGACGCTCGCCGAAGTCGCGGATCTGCGTGCCCGCGGCAGTTCGTGGGACGCCACCGCACGCGCCGTCGGGTGGGACACTCCCGACCTGCGCCGCGCGCTGCGTGGCGCGCCCGATGCGTTCGAACGCTTTTACGCCGATGCCGAGCGCGACGTGCGCCGCGAGACCGAAGCCGAACTCCTCTTGAAACTGCGAGCCCAACTGCGCGACCCCGACACCCCCACCGCGCGCAAGGCCGCCGAGGCGCTCGCCAAACACATCGCCGCCGAACGCCGGGACCGCGCCCGGCTCGACGTGGAGAAACTTCGCGCCGAAACCGCGCGCGCGAAACTGAACGCAAAGCGCACGACGGACGACCCAGACGCGGACCCGCCGCTGAACTGGCCCGCAGCCACGCCCGAAGAGGTTCACCGCCCGGATCAGGAGGACACCTACGCTCGCCGCGCGGCCAACACGCAAGCGGTGGTGTGGCTCTGGGGCGGGGCGCACAAGATCGGCTGCACCGAACCGGACCCGGCCACCGACACGCCCTTGGTGTTGCTCTACGACATGACCGTGCAGGGGCGCAACCTGTACTGGGCGACACGCTTCCCGATCCCCGGCAACCCGATGAACGGCTCGTATCCCGTCCCCGGTGTGTACGAACCCGTTCCCGAACTCACACCCGAACAGGCTCAACAACTCGCCGCACTCGCGACCACAACGCCTGTCGCGTAACGGCGACAGGACGATTGCAAAGTAGTAGGCCGCAGGCCGGCGCCGTGTGCTGTCGCATCACGTCTCAGAACCGCGATGCGTTCTTGAGTTGCAAAGTTACGGCACACGGCGCCGGCCTGCGGCCTACTACTACTTTCAAAGACAGCTACTTCTCGGGCTGATGCGATTTGAACAGTTTGAGAACGGCCTTCTTCGTCGCGGCGCACTCGTCGCGATCTTTCGTGTCGGTGAACAGCAGGAAGTACCCTTGTGAGTCCTCAACGTCGATGCTGTGCGTCTCGTTGTGGAGATCAGGTAACCGGTGAATCCCTTTCTGTGCGTCGCGGTATTCGGCCACGAGTTTCTTCTGCTCCGGTGTGCTGGGAAGCCAGTCGTCGAATTTGTGACTGATCCTGGCGTTGCGCAGTCCGTCGCGCATCATTTCGAGTTTCGCGCCGAGCGTCTCATTCTCTTTGGCGAGTTTGGCGTACTCTTCGGCTTTCATCCGCGGCCTAAACTTGAGCCGCACCTCGTAGGTGTATTTGAAGCCTTGTGGCGGCTTGCCATCGACCGACGGTGGCAGTCCGATGGGGTTGTAGAGCGTGACCTCTTTGTCGCGTCGCACGGTGAGCGTGTCTCCGCGGGTGGAAACGGTCCACCCTTTGGGAGCAGCGCCCTTCACCGCATCGGTTGCGTCTCGCGGTATGGAGGGAGCGGGAGCCGGCGCGTTCGGCTGATTGCAGGCAGACGCGACTCCGAGTGCCGTGAGCGCAAGCGTGATAGCCAGAAGGCATGTGCATTTCATGCGAAGAACTCCGTGTTGGAGCCGTCCGAGCCAGAAGACCCTGCGCTGTGGTACTACACCTCCGCGCGATTCATCACAAGAAGTTGAAACACGTCGGCCAGAAATGCGGTCACGAACGCTTCGATGCCGGGCGCGGTGCGTTCGGCGTTGCCGGCCACGTTCAGCACGCGAACGGCGCTCGCCCGCAACCATCCGGCCACGTCCGCGGGTGTCGTCTCACCGGTAAGTGTCACGTCGAAATGCGGGCGGTCGTAGCGTTCGCACAGTTCGAGCGTGAGCCGTTCGCCCGGCGAGTCCCAATCGAGGGCGAAGCGGAGTGTCGCGTCGGAGTCCTTCACGTTCAGTGCCGTGCGCGGTGGGTAGCGGTGGCTCGGGTGTTCGCGCAGACCGTATAGCTCGGCAAACTCCTGGCGGGCGCCATCGAGCGCCCGAAAGCCCTTCGGCATCCAGCCACCGGTCGCGATTCCCGCTGCTTTCGCCGCCGCGAGCCCGCCGCGGTCCGCGCCGGTCTGTCCGCCAGAAATGACCCGCTCCAACTTCATGCGCGCTCCGTGTTGTGGTGAGCGTCCATCTGCCCAAGTTATGCCGACACCACAACATCGTTTAGCGTTGTTCCCGGAGGGGACGCACCATCACGTCAGCGCCGGCGCGGGAGAGCGTCCTCCACGGCCCAAACCAGTTCGTTCGGGCGGTACGGTTGCTTGACGAACCCCGCCATCAATTCCTTCTCCACGAGGCGCGGGAGTGGGCTTTTCAGGATATTACTGTTTGCCACGCGAGATATCCTGCTTGCAACGCACACAAATCAGCACGGGAGAAGGATCGAGGAAAAGATTCGGGTCCAGATCCTCGATCGAGCAAAACAATACTTGGCCCCTGCGGGTCCAACGCTAAACGGCGTCTCAGTTTCCTCGACGCGCCCCACCGGCGATCACTTCTTCTGGTACACCACCTTGCCGCCCACGATGGTGTGCGTCACCTTCATGTCGCGCACTTCGTCAACAGGACACGTCATCAGGTCGCGGTCGAGTACGATCAGGTCGCCGAGTTTGCCGGCTTCGAGCGAACCTTTCTCTTTCTCCTCGTTGTGAAGGAACGCGTTGTTGATCGTGTAGAGTCGAATCGCCTGTTCGCGCGTAAGAATCTCGCCCGGTTGATGTACGCCGCCGCGTTCGAGCTTGCGCGTGAGCGTGATCCAGACGCCCAGCCACGGGCTCCACGGGTTCGTGCTGTCGAGCGGATCGAACCGCAACATGTGGTCGCTCCCGCCGCCGACCGTGGTGTATTCGAGCCAGCTCTTGTACGGCTGGAACCACCGCATCCGCTCGTCGCCTAACACCTTGACCAGCGTGCCGCCGTCTTTGTAAAGCCACGCCGGTTGCACGTCGGCGCACACGCCGAGCTTCTTGCAGCGTTCGAGGTTCAGTTGGCTCGGAAAGTTCGCGTGCGTGATGCAGAACCGCTTGTCCTTGATCGGGCTGATCTTGTCCGCGAACTCGTAGGCATCGAGGAGAACGTCCATCGCGCCCTCGCCGGCACAGTGCGCGGTGACTTGCCACTTGCGCTTGGAAGCCTCTTCGACGACCACCTTCAATTGATCCGGTTGAATGAAGAGTAGCCCGCGATAGTCGTCCTGCGTGATCTGATACGTGTCGCCGCGCGGCCACGGCTTGCGCATGTACGCGGAACCGTTGAGCATCCCGCCATCGAGGAACATCTTGATGGGACCGATGCGCACCCATTCGTCGCCCGCGCCGGTCGGACCGCCGCGTTTGTCATCGCCCACCAGTTCATCGAGCCGCTTGCCGATCGCTTCGCGCCCGCCGCCGGCCCCGAAACTGCGGGCCACGTTGATGCGCACCGTGAGCGCGTTCTCTTTTTGGAACGAAAGATACATGTCGAGGTTGCCGCGACTCGCGTTCCGGTCCGCGATGCTCGTGATGCCGTGTTCGTTGTAAAGCCCGAACAACTTCAGCACCGCGCTGCGGCGTTTCTCGGCGATGCCCTCGCCGCCGTCGGGAACGCCCTTCAGCACGCCATACGCGTTGCGGAGCATTCCGGTTGGCTCGCCGGTCTTCTCGTCCTTCACGACTTGCCCGGCGGGCGGGTCTTTGGTGTCCTTCGTCACGCCGGACACTTCGAGCGCGCGGCTGTTAGCCACCCCCGCTGGTCCCGCGTGGTACAGAACCGGGTGCTTTGGCGAAACCGAATCGAGTTCTGTCTTGGTGGGGAACCGTGCTTCTTTGAGTCGCGTCGGGAACGCGTAGCGAATGACGATCCACTTGCCCTCGGGGATCTCGCCCGCGCGTTTCTTGATGTAGTCGAGCACTTCGGGAATGGACCGCAGTAGCGGGATGGGGTCACCGACTTCGCTGCCCGCGGCGCCAACTGGGTGCGTGTGGCTGTCGTACAGTCCGGGCATCACGGTCTTACCGTTCGCGTCGATAACGGTGGTCTTCGACCCCTTCAGTTTCAGCATGTCCGCGTTGGTGCCGACGGCGACGACCTTACCGTTGCGGACTGCGACGGCTTCGGCGGTGGTGAACTTCGCGTCCACGGTGAGCACCTTGCCGTTGTGAACGACGAGGTCCGCGGGTTCGGCGGGTTGGGCGTGGACGAACGAAGCCGCCGCGCACAGGAGCATCGTGGCCGAAAGGGAGAGTTTCATGGTCAGACTCCACCGGAACAAGTTGGTGCGATGGCGGGCTTCCACGTGATACCACACCGCGAGCGGTCGCCAAAACGAAAAGCTCGCGCGCGAGAAACTTGGTGAGAAAATCATGAATCGCGGGGCCGAGGCTTGCTCGCGGGTGTTTGGATACTTACGATTGCCCCGGTAGGGTAACCCCCCACAATCGTGGCCGCACCCGCCGACTCACGTCGGGACGGCTTCACACCCCTTGGAGTTTCTCCCGATGCGTAAGATGCTGTTGGCCCTGGTCGCGTTCTTCGTGATGGCCGGCCTCGTCGTCGCGGCCGAGTTCACGATCACGAAGGTTGACAAGGACACCGTCACGGTCAAGGACGGCGACAAGGAAGTGACCATCAAGCTCACCGACAAGACCAAGTTCACGACGACCGACGGCAAGGGCGAAAACTCGAAGGAAGCGAAGCGCGAAGACTTCGACAAGCGCACCGCCAAGATCGGCAAGAATGGCTTCAAGGTCGAAGGCAAGGTCGAGAAGGAAGTCTTCACCGAAATCACCTGGAAGACCAAGGGCAAGTAACCCTTCCGCTTGAACCACAATCACGAGGCCCGGCCATTCGGCCGGGCTTTGTGCGTTCTGTGGACACGCACACGGGCGGTTTTCGTTCTAAGTTCGGGCATGACTTCGCGCAACCTACTCTCAATCGCAGTTCTGGCGGTGGTCGGGGTTCTGCTCGCGGGACAGGTCCGGCAACTGCTCGCCGACCCGACCGTATGGCCCCCGGACGACTTCGTTGAATACTGGGCCGCCGCGAAACTCACGCTCAACGGTCAGAACCCGTTCGACAAAGCGCTACTGTTGCCGCTGCAACGGCACGCCGGGCGCGACACGGACGAAGCGATCATGATGTGGAACCCGCCGTGGGCGCTGCCCGCGGTGCTGCCACTCGGGTTGCTCCCCGCGCGCGAGGCGCAACTATTGTGGCTGCTGGTTCACCTCGTCGTGACCGGCTTCTGCGCGGACCGCTTGTGGTACTTGCTGGGCGGAGCGCGCAATCGCCGGTGGGTGGGGTGGGCGGTCGCGTTCATGTTCCTGCCAACCGTGTTCGCGCTCTCGATCGGCCAGATCAGCACGTTTCTGCTGCTCGGCGCGGTGCTGTTCCTTGAATGCGAGCGCCGCGCGTTAGTAAACCGCACCTGGGAATACTGGGCCGGGGCCGCGACCGTGTTGCTCGCGATCAAGCCGCACCTCGCGTACCTGCTGTGGGTCGCCATCGCGGTGGACGCAGGCGTTCGCGGACGCTGGCGCGCGCTCGTAGGCGGTGCGGCAATGGGCGTCGCGTGTTCACTGCTGCCGCTGGTGTTCAACCCACAGGTGTGGCACCAGTACGCGGACGCGATGGGTAACCGCCCGCCGGCGCAGTGGCTCTCGCCGACGCTCGGCAGCCTCTTGCGCCTCACTTTCGGCGCGGAGCTGTTCCGGTTGCAGTTCGTGTCCGTCGCGCTCGGCTTGGTGTGGTTCGCGTGGTATCGCTGGCACAAGCGAAACGACTGGAACGACGCGGCACAACTGCCGCTATTGCTACTCGTGTCGTTCGTGACCGCGCCGTATGGTGCGTGGCCGTTCGACATGGTACTGTTGCTGCCGGCGGTGTTTGTGATGGTGGTGGGAAGACCTCTCCCCCCAACCCCCTCCCCTAAGAAGGGAGGGGGAGTAATGCAGGCTCCCCCTCCCTTCTTAGGGGAGGGGGTTGGGGGGAGAGGTTCTTCTTTCTTCCTCGCGCTACTCGCCATCAACCTCGGTTGTCTCCTGATGAACGTGTTGCACCTCACGTCGTTCTGGTTCCTGTGGGTGTCGCCCGCCGTGCTGCTGCTGCACGCGCTGCACGCCCGCAAGGAACAGAAACAGGGGGCTCCCCCTGCTTCCCACCCCCGCTCGCCTGAAACCGTCGCGGTGCCGGCATGAAGTTCCCGCGATGGCTCGGCCCCGGGGCGGCAGCGTTTCTTCTCGTGTGGCTGATCCTGCTCGGTGCCGGGCGCTCCGCGTTCTTCCGCGACCCCGGCACGTTCTGGCATACCACGACCGGAGAACTCATCCTGAAGGACGGCTTCGTCCGCTCCGACCCGTACACGTTCACGTTCGCGGGCCAGTGGTGGGTGCCGTATCAATGGTTCGGCGAAGTTGGGATGGCGGTCGCGCACCGCGCCGGCGGCTTCGACACGCAGTTACTCGGCGCGGTGACGCTGATTGCCGCAGTGTTCGCGTGGCTCACAGTGCGTCTACTGCGCACTGGGCTGCACCCGATCTTGGTGTGCGGTGTCATCGCGTTGTCACTGGCCGCGACCGCTTCACACTTCCACGTGCGCCCGCACCTGTTCACGCTCGCGGCGCTGGCGGTCGTCGCGGTGTTGCTCGCCGACACCGACGTTGCGCGGCCCAAGTTAAAGCGTCTGTTCTGGCTGATCCCGCTGTGCTCGCTGTGGACGAATATCCACGGCGGCGTGTTAGGCGGCATCGGAACGATCTGCATCGCGTTCGCCGGATGGGTCATCTTCTGGAAGTTGAAGCGCCCGTCACCGCTGAAGACATGGCGCGATGTCGGCTTGCTCGCGCTCGTCGCGTGCGGTTGCGGTCTGAGTACGCTCGCCAGTCCCTACGGCACGGACATGGTGAAGACGTGGCTCGTCATCATGGACGCGAAGGAGCTGCGGGAGATCATCGCGGAACACCGCCCGCTCGACGTGACCGCGCCCTACGCGTGGCCGGTGTTGGCGCTGGCCGCGTTGTACCTCTTCACCCTGTATGGCGTGAAACGCAGCGCGCTGCGAGTCTCGTGGTTGCTGCCGCTCGTGTGGCTGGTGCTCGCGTTCAGCCGGTGCAGGCACGTATCGCTGTTCGCGGTCGTCACGCTGGTCACGATCACCGCGATGTGGAAACACACGCGATGGGCGCTGTGGCTCGCGGCGTACCGGCCCGACATGTACCAACCGGGCAGCGCGGAATCGCGCCCGTGGTGGGCGCATGCGTGGCCGGCCGCGATCGCAGTGCTGCTCGCGCTCACGCTTCAAATGGCACGCGTCCCAGTTCCGCTCATCGGTTCCAATTGGGTACAGCACGACCCGAAGTTGTGGCCCGTGGAGGTGCTGGATGTACTCAAGGAGTACGAGCCAAAACCCGGCGAACCGAACCAACTCTTTAACGGTGAGTACATCGACGGCGGGTTCGTGATCTATCACGCACCGGGCTACAAGGTGTTCGTGGACGACCGCTGCGAACTGACCGGCGGGCCGTGGCTCGTGGACTTCGTTCGCAAGTCAAACGAACCCGGCAACGCGATCGACGACTGGCAAGTGAAGTACGGGCGATTCGACTTCGCGCTAACGCGCACCGGCACGGCGTTCGATGTGTGGTTCTCAACGTTCCCCCAATGGCAAGTAATAAAGGTGACGCCAACGGCCACCTTCTACAAACGCCGCCCCACCTAGTATTTCTCGCGCCCATCGTTTAGCGTTGGACCCGGAGGGGCCACTTCTTGGTGCCCTCTTCGACAGAGGTCCACGCATGAATCACCTGCGCCAGCGATTTGGTACTTCCCACCTTCGTCCTTCGACACAGCGTCAGGGCAATGCGGTGCTGCCGCTCGCGCTGCGGGCGCGACCCGAACTGACCGATGCCGTTAGCCACAACCCCCTTGCGCGAGACGGCAAACTCAGCCGCCTCGAAGCAACTCTGATCATCTCGGACGAACCGCTCCCCGCGCGGAAGCTCGCGGAGGTCGCCGGTCTTGCGGACGCGGCTGAAGCCCGCGCACTCATCGAGCGCCTCCAAAACCTCTACGACACCGACGGCACCGCGTTCCAGGTGGAAGAGATTGCGGGCGGCTATCAACTTCTCACACGCTCGCAGTATCACACGTGGCTCGCGCGGCTGAAGCGAACCGGCCACGAACTGCGGCTCACCCCAACCGCACTCGAAACGCTCGCGGTGATCGCCTATAAGCAACCGATCATGCGCGCCGAAGTTGAGAAGGTTCGCGGGGTCGCATGCGGCGAAGTCGTCCGGCAACTGATGGAGAAGGGACTGGTTCGCGTCGCCGGTCGGCACGATTCGTTAGGGCGTCCACAAGTATACGGTACCACCAAGAAGTTCCTGCAAGCGTTCGGCCTCAACACGCTGAAGGACTTGCCCGAAGTGGAATCGCTGCGCCCGCCGCAGGCGTGAGACAAACAGGGGGCTTACGCCGCCCGCTCGCCAATACAATTCCACGATGAACCGTCGCCAGTTTCTCAGCGCTTCGTCGCTCGCCGGATTGTCCGCGTTCGGCGGATGCACCGGCCCGCACTACGACTTTGAACTCCTCAACGTCTCCTACGATCCGACACGCGAACTGTACCGCAAGTTGAACCTCGCGTTCGCGGACCACTACTTCGCGCTGACCGGGAAGCGGGTGCGCGTGCGCCAGTCGCACGGCGGATCCGGCAGCCAGGCGCGGTCCGTGATCGACGGCATCCCGGCCGACGTGGTCACGCTCGCGATGCAGACCGACGTGGACAACATCGCTTCGCGCGGGCTGATCGCGGAGGGCTGGAAGTCGCGACCCGAGGGCAAAGGCTCGTTGCCGTATCACTCGACGATCGTGTTCGTCGTGCGGAAGGGCAACCCGTTCGGCATCAAGGACTGGGAGGACTTGCTGAAGCCCGGCGTGAAGATCATCACCGCGAACCCCAAGACCGGTGGTGGCGCGAAGCTCGCGCTGCTCGGCGCGTGGGGCGCGGCGCTGAAAGCTCCCGGCGGCACGCCGAAGGCGGCACGCGAGTTCATCACAAAGATGTACCAGCGCGTGCCGGTACTCGACACTGGGGCCCGCGGCGCCACGGTCACGTTCGCGCGCAAAAACATCGGCGACGTTCACCTGACCTGGGAAAACGAGGCGTGGCTGGAGAAGCGCGAACTCAAGGACGCGGTGGAGATCGTGTACCCGAAGACGTGGAGCATCCGGGCCGAACCGCACGTCGCGCTGGTGGACGCAAACGTGGACAAGAAAGGCACGCGTGCCGCGGCCGAAGAGTACCTGACGTTCCTTCACTCCGAACCCGCGCAGGAAGTGATCGCGGAGACGTACTTCCGCCCAGGGCACGCGGAAGTCGCGAAGCGCACCGCGAAGCAGTTCCCCACGATCAAACTGTTCGGCGCCACCGACCCGGAAATGGGACTGGGCGACTGGGACGACATCCAAAACGACTTCTTCTCCGAGGGCGGAATCTTCGATCAGATCTATACGTCGGGGCGCTGATGTGCCCGCGCCGCTCTCTTGTAGGGTGGGACAAGGCTTTGCGCAGGCCCACCACGGCGATACCAGAACGATCAAGCTTGCGACCGTAGCTCAGCGCTGGTGGGCCTGCGCAAAGCCTTGTCCCACCCTACAAGAACCACAATGTCCTTTTGTGATGTGTGCCCGCACCACGATTCGCGTCAAAGTTACACATCCGTCTTCACATCGCACATAGTAAATAATACATCAAGTGGCGTTGAGGTGTACGCACCCCAACACCAACACATCACAAACGAGGATATCAGCCGTGGCAAAGGGTACGCGCGACGGGAAGGTGACTCAAAAGGTCATGGTGAAGGCCGCACTCGACGAAAAAGGCTGGAAGACCTCGCCACTGGAATTACAAGCGTGCATCAAGGAAAAGTACAACGTCGAACTCGCGCCCAACATCATCTCGAACTACAAGTCCGTAATCAAGAAGGAGGGCGGGAAAGGCGCCAAGCGCGGCCCGAAGCCCAAGCAGAAGGGCGGCGTGCAGTTCGCCGACCTTGAAGCCGTTCAGGGGATGGTGAGCCGCCTGGGTTCCGATCAGGTGAAGAAGTTGGTCGAGATGGCCGAGATGTTCGCGTAACCCTCGCCTTGTCAACGCGTAGTCCGTCTGCGATGATTCGCGGACGTCGGGTGAGTGGTGGAATGGCAGACACAGGGGACTTAGAAGCGATTGAGCCACGGGAGGGGAAACCACCCGTGGGATGCTGTCAAAGTCGGTGAACCCCCTGCTCCGGCGAGGTAACACCGAGCTAAGTTTGTTCTTCACATGTGTCGCGCCCCATTGGTACGCGAAGAACAAGAAAGTGTAGAGACTAGACGGCAGCGACCTACGGCGGGCGCCTACGGTCAAGGTATAGTCCAGACCACGAACCCGGTACGGGGCGGCGAAAGCCGAAGTGGTACGAAAATCCCCCGTCCCGTGAGGGGCTTGCGGGTTCGAGTCCCGCCTCACCCATTTTCGAGTCGATGCGCCGGCGCATCTTGTTGACACGACGAGCACCAACAACCAACGAAGCCCCGCGACCGCGGTCGCGGGGCTTGCACGACTGAATGGTGCTCTGCTGAAGCCCCTTCAGTTTACAACTCTCACTTCTTGAACATCGCGCCGTTGCGATCCCCGCGCGACAGGATGTACGCCATCAGATCCAGCACCTCGTCTTCCTTGAAGGTGTCCATCAGACCCGCCGGCATCAGTGAGATTTTCGAGGGCTTGATGCTCTCGATCAACTTGCGGTCCACCGTTGTATTTGCGCCAGGCTCCAGCATGTTGGTGTTCACCATCACGTTGTCCGCACTCAGGTTCACGATGCGCCCGGTGATGACGCGTTCGTCCGTCGTGCGAATTTCCACCGCGGCGTACTGGTCGCTCACTTCCTTGCTCGGGTCGAGGATCGACTCCAACAAGTCGCGCGGGCTAAACCGCCCGGCGACGCCGGTCAGGTCCGGGGCGTTGCTCCCGCCCTCGTTGTCGAACCGGTGACACGCGAAGCACTTCCCGGCCGCGAACAGTTTGCGCCCGCGGTCGTAGTCGCGCCCCGACTTCAGGCCCTTCTCGAGCGCGTCGTTGAGGTCCGCGATCTTGTACGCCTTCACGAACGGTCGCGCCGGTTCCGGCGGCAACTTCACCGTCGCCGGCTCCGCGGTGAGCAGAGCGCCCAACGCCTTATTCTCGCCCGGCGTGAGCGTCAGAATTGCGTCGTCGCGGATCAACTTCAGGAACTTACTGAAGCTGCTCCCGCCCTTATAGCCCGCAGCCTTCACGAACCACGTGAAGTATTCCTTGCGCAGTTCCGGGGTCCACCCGGTCTTGAGCATCCGCAGCGCGCGGGCGTATTCAATCTGCTCTTCCTGCGTCGGCGATTCGCGGAGCAACGTCATGATCGTCTTCGCCGCGATCGGACTTTGCAGGTAGACGAGCACCTGCCCCAGTTCGGCGTTCACGAACCGGTTCTTATCCGGGAACGCGGCTTCTAACTGAAGCGTAACTTGCGTGCGCTCCAGATCGGTCGGCGGGCCGAACCGGTTGAACACCACGTGATGCGTGCGAATGATGTCGAGCTTCTGCTGGTCAGTGAGGTCGGAGTGCCGGAATCGCCCGAGCGCCGCGACGATCTTCTTCCGCAGTTCCGGGTCGCCCTTCACCTTCTTATCGAGCGTGTGTTCCGGGCACGGTGCCGAGACGCGGGCCAGCGCGAGCACTGCGTAAATCGCCTTCCCCGCGTCTTTCTCGGCGAGCGCCTTGTCCGCCCACAACTTCACGTCCTGGTGTTCGAGCGCGACGCGAGCCGCGAACTGCACGAACCGGTCGGCGTTGCTCAGTTCCTTCCACGCGGCATCGACCGCTTCCTTGCCCACCGGCTTGTGGAACTTCTCAATCTCCAATCGTGTTTCGCGCTCGACACTGCTCTGATTCTTCGCTGGCAAGAATTCCGTCACGTCCCCCGTGTACGTGACGCGATACAATCCGCTCTTGGTCTTCCGGCCACCGATGGCGAAATACATCGCGCCGTCAACCGGGTTGATAACAACATCAGTGAGCGGCAGCGGCGTGCCGGTCACGAACTCTTCGAGTTCGGCTGTGTACCCCGCGCCGCTCGGTTTCATGTGCGTCGCGTAGAGTTTGCCGTAGCTCCAGTCACAGATGAAGAACGCATCTTGATACTTCGTGGGGAACTTCGCGCCGTAACCGAAGGTCACACCGGTCGGCGAACCGGGGCCGACGTTCACAACCGCCGGCAGGCTGTCCGCGTAGTACGCGGGGTACTTGCCCGCACCGTTGCGCCAGCCGAACTCGCTACCACTCGTAACCAGACACACGCGCGTCGGCCGATACCACGGCGTGTTGAAGTCCCATTCCATATCGGCGTCGTAGGTGAACAGATCACCAGATTTGTTATAAGCCGCGTCGTACTGATTGCGGAACCCGACGCTGAACAACTCCCACGTCTTGCCGTCGGGCGTCACGTTGTAGATCGCGCCGCCCGGCCCCATCACGCCTTTCATGAAGCCGTTGCCGTCCGGGAGGCGCGGCAGCAAGTGGTCTTCGCCCCACACCGGCGGAACCTTCGTGGTGTCGAGCTTCGTCAGTTTGGTCTGGTTCCCGCAGACGACCGTGAGCCGCTTGCCGTCCGGGTGCATCATCACCGCGTGCGGGCCGTGTTCCGCGCCGCCGCCCTCGAAGATGCGGAGCGTTTCCACCGCGTCAAGTACGTCATCCTTCTTGGAAGATGTGACGCGATACAGCCCGGAGATGTCGAGTTGCGCCTTCGCGTTCTTCGGGTCGGGCACCTTCGCGTTGACCACGACATAGAGCGCGTCGAACGCCCACAACAATCCCTGCGCCATGCCGATCTTCGCGGGGATCTTCTCGATCTTCACTTCGCCGTTCTTGCCGACTGCGGGGGGCGTAACGCGGTAGAGCGAACCGTACTGATCCGAAACGATTAGCCGGCCCTTCGGATCAACGCACAGGCACACCCACGAACCCATCTCATCTTTGGGAACGCTATACAGCAGTTCGACCTTGAACCCCTTCGCGACCTTCATGGTTAGGGGGTCGGTCGCGGGCGGATCGACGAGCTTCTTGGGTTGTTGTGCGGTCGTGTCGAGCGGGCTGAGCGCGAACAGCGCGGCCGACAGCGCGAGACCGATTACGGCATGACGCAAGCGCAGCATGAGAGGATATCTCCGGCAGAGGGGAATGTGGAGAAGAGTATACGCGCAGGTGAGTGGGGGGCGTAAGCCCCCTGTTGAGCGCAGGAGCAAAAGGTTGTGATGAGGTTTACCAGGGGGCTTCCGCCCCCCGCTCGCCTTGGAACCTTACAACCCGGCGCCGAACTCGTCGTCGTCGTCGCTGACCTGCGGAAGCGGTTTCGGCGCGGGCTTCGGTGTTGGCTTTGGCTCGGGCTTCGCGGGTGGGATCTCTTTCGCCACCGGTTCTTTTGCGACCGGCTTGGCCGCGGGTCGGGGGCCCGCGGGCTTCGCTGGTGCCGGCTCTTTGACCTTCGCAACCGGCTTGGCCGTGGGTTGCTTCGCAACGGGCCGGGTCGCGGGTTGCTTCGCAACCGGCTTGGCCGTGGGTTGCTTCGCAGCGGGCCGGGTCGCGGGCTTCGCAGGCTTCGGCTCCACTTTCTTCGGCGAGTAACTCGGAATCTCGTCGAGCGGTTCGTCGTCGAGTGCGTCGAAATCGTCCACCAACTCGCGGCCAAGCGGCCGGTCGTCGGTCGTCTCCTCGAACTTCTCTCGCGGGCGCGGTGGTGCGGGCGGCTTCAGCGGCGCGACTGGCTTGACCGGTACCGGTGCAACCGGCCGAACCGGCGCGGGCAACGGCAAGCGAGTCTCGGCCAACGGAACCGGCTTCGGCGGCTCCACAGCCTTGCGCGGTTCGATCGCGTTGCGGGCCGGAGGTTCGATCGCCGGTCGCGGTTCGTTCCCGTTGCGCGGGGGCAGTTCGATCACCTTCCGCGATTCGCCGCCGTTGCGGGGCGCGGGCTGAATCTGAATCACACGCGCGGCCGGCGGCGCGAGCGATGTGGACTTCAGTTCCAGCCCGAACCGCGTCACCACGTACATGCCGCTCGTGCGGTGCTTGTCCAGTTCTAACAAGCCTTCGCGCTGCGCGTCTTCGAGCAACTCGCTGAAGGTGCGGTAGCCGTAGTAGTCCTCATTGAACGACGGCTTCTTCCGTTTGATCGTGTCCTTGAGCATCGACGAGTAGATGACTTCCTTGTTCTCTCGCCGTAGCGCGAGAAGCGAATCGAGGAGCATCGCGAACACTTTGCGCTTCTTCTCCGGGATTTGCTCGTTCATCGCGGTCGGGATGATCGGCGCGCGGTCGAGGTCTTCGTAATAGATGAACTCGTCGCAGTTGTCGCGCAGGAGATCCGAGGTCGCGTCGGACAGGCCCAACCCGATGACGTGCTTGCCGAGTTCTTTCAGTTTCGAAACGAGCGGCGAAAAGTCGCTGTCGCCGGACACGATCACGAACGTGTCGATGTGATCCTTGGAGTACGCGAGGTCAATCGCGTCCACGACGAGCCGAATGTCGGCGGAGTTCTTGCCGGTCATCCCGCGCCGCGGGATCTCGATGAGTTCGATGGCCGCTTCGTGCAGCCCGCCGGTGTAGAATCCGAACCGGCTCCAGTCGGCGTACGCCTTCTTGCAGACGATCTTGCCCTTCTCGACGAGCCGTTCGAGCACCTTTGCGATCTCGAACCGGTCGCGACGGTTGTTGAAGCCCAGGCCCATGTTCTCGAAGTCGATGAACACGGCCAGCGACCGTTCGCCGTCGCCCGCGCGGTGTGATTTCATCCCTGCTCGCTTTACCAGAGGCGCGGCCCTGCGGGGCCAACGCTAACCTTGGGAATGCACTCTATTGTGCGAAACACAAGCAACTGAGGGAAGGCCAGACTGCGATTGAGCGTCTACAACGTATCCAACCGTAACGATTCTCCTAGCAGGTGCGACGTGTCAACGAACTATTTCGGCATGGTGGGCAAGGTGGCGGTGGTGACCGGCGGTGGCCAGGGCATCGGTGAAGCCATCTGTAAGCGACTCGCCGGCGCGGGCGCGAAGGTCGGCGTGTTCGACATGAACGCGGACAGCGCGAACCGGGTCGCGAAGGAAATCGGTGGCGTCGCGCTGGTGGGCGACCTCACGAAAGAAGCGGACTTGGACCGCGTATTCGCGGAGATCGTGTCGAAGGCCGGCCCGGTGGACGTACTCGTGAACAACGCCGGGGTCGCCTCGCGCAAAGGACGCGACGTGCCGATCTGGGAAAGCGTTCGCGAAGACTGGGAGTTCGTACTCGGCATCAACGTGACCGGTCTCGTGCTGTGTTGCAAAGCGGTGCTGCCCGGCATGATCGAGCGGAAGTACGGGCGCATCGTGAACATCGCGAGCATCGCCGGTAAGGAGGGTAACCCGAAGATGGGGCCGTACTCCGCGAGCAAAGCGGCCGTGATCGCGTTGACAAAGTCGCTGTCGAAGGAGTTAGTGGGGAAGGGCGACATCTGCGTGAACAGCGTGTCCCCGGCCGTGATTCAGACGCCGATTCTGGACCAACTCGACCAGGCGACCATCAACATGATGCTGTCGAAGATCCCGCTGGGCCGCACCGGGAAGCCGGACGAAGTGGCGGCGCTGGTTCACTTCCTGAGCAGCGCGGATTGCAGTTTCACTACGGGGTTCTGTTTCGACATCAGCGGGGGAAGGGCGACGTATTAAAAGACAACCTACCCCTCAGCCCCCTCCCTAAAGGGTTAAGGGGAGCAAGACATTCCCGCGCCGCTGTTGCTGGAAGAATCGCCCAACTCTTTCTCCCCTCCCTGCAGGGAGGGGGAGGGGTTGGGGGTGGGTTTCTTCGCTCGCCTCGCATACACTTTCGACGCCACCTGGCCGGTATCGAGGTAGCGATTGCTGCGGCGTCACGCCGTGGACGGTTGTCAGTTGTGCCTTGCACAAACCCGCACGGGTCTTACAGGTCAAGACCCCGCTTCGTGCTAAAGCGGAGGCTGGGAGTCAGTACCCCGGCCGGGTGGCGTTCCTCCTCTCCCTTCAGGTAACGCGACGTGCCCGAACTGTGGCCCGACTTCCTGTCGCCCGAGTTGAAGCTCTTCGCCGGTGGCGTACTCGCTGCCGCGCTGCTGTTCGGGTTCATCGGGCTGGCCGCGTTTTTCGGCACCTGGGCCGAACGCAAAGTATCCGCGCGAATGCAGGATCGCGCCGGCCCCACCCGCGTCGGCCCGTTCGGGCTGCTCCAATCGCTCGCCGATGGCGTGAAGCTCATCGCGAAGGAAGACGTCGCGCCGCAAGGCTCCGATAAGTTCCTGTTCAGGCTCGCACCGTATCTAACATTCTGCGCCGCGTTCTGCGGGTTCCTCGCGCTGCCGTTCGGCGCGAACCTCGTCGCGCAGGACTTGAGCGTCGGCGTGTTCTTCGTGCTCGCGGTGCTGTCGAGCGAAGTGTTCGGCATCGTGCTGGCCGGGTACGCGTCCGCAAGCAAGTGGGCGCTGTTCGGCGGCGTCCGCGAAGCGGCGCAGATGGTGAGCTACGAAGTCCCCCGCGCGATGTGTGTCGTTGTGCCCGTGTGTGTGGCCGGCACTCTGAATCTGAACGTGGTAGGCGCGCAACAGGTTGGGCCGTTCTGGAACTGGAACCTGTTCCACGACCCGTTCACGTTCGTCGCGTTCTTCATCTTCTTCATCACGGCGGTGGCGAGTTGTAAGCGCGCCCCGTTCGACCTCGCCGAAGCCGAGAGCGAACTGGTCGCGGGGTTCCACACGGAGTACAGCGGTATCCGGTGGTCGTACTTCTTCCTCGCGGAGTACGGCAGCATGTTCGCCGTCAGCGGCTTGGCCGCGCTGCTGTTCCTCGGCGGCTGGCACACGGGGCTGTTGCCGTTCGAGCCGTCGGCACCAGCGCAACTGGGCTTCTGGTGGGGCAACTTGCTGAACCTCACCGTGTTCGTCGGCAAGTGCTGGGTGCTGGTGCTGGTGATGATCTGGATGCGGTGGAGCTTCCCGCGCCTCCGCATCGATCAAGTCATGATGACGTGCCTGAAATACTTCCTGCCGATCAGTTGCGTGCTGCTCGTCGGCGTGTGTCTGTGGCAACTGGCGGTGCCACCTTCGATTGCGAACGTGGTGAAGTTCGTCCTCGCCTTCGGGTGCGTGAGTTTCGTGCTGGGCGTGACGCTGAGCCTGTTCCGCTCCGCGGGAACGGCGAGCGCGCCGGCGGGCGAACTCCCCGGCGCGTGGGGCGGGCAAGCCTCGACACTACCCGGGCGGAAGTAAGAACCTCTCCCCCCAACCCCCTCCCCTAAGAAGGGAGGGGGAGCCGGAGTCTGAAGCCCCTCCCTTCTTAGGGGAGGGGTTGGGGAGGGGTTCTGCGAGTAGCTCAAACTGAGGAACTCCAATGTCTCGAATGCTCGTTGGTTCAGCCCTCGTTCTCGCGCTGGTCATGTGCGCCAACTCCGCGCGGGCACAGGACAAGGTTTCCCCTGAGGAAGTGAAGGCCATCGCCGAACTCAAGAAAATCACGACCACGGTGCAAGTGGACGAGAAGCACCCCGACAAGCCGGTCGTCGCGGTGTTCCTCAACTACCGTGTGATCGACACGAAACTCGTGGAGCTATTGAACGAGCTGAAACACCTCAAGGAACTCGGCGGCTACAACATCAAGTTCGAGCCGGGCACACTGAAGTCGCTCAAAGCACACCCGCGACTCGAAACCATCACGTTCGCCGGGGCGACCGACCTCGCGTCACTCAAGGAACTCGCGGACGGACCGCCCATCAAGAAGCTATTCCTCGGCGACGGCGACTACACCGCCGAACACTTCGAGTCGGTCGCGAAGGTCGCATCGCTCCGCGCGGTGAGCGTCAAACTGTTTCGCGGCAAGCCGGACGTGCTGCGCCCGCTGCACAAGATGAAGAACCTCGAATCGCTCACCGCCGACGGGTGGACCGCGTTCGCCGTCGAAGACATCGCCGGGTTCGCGACGCTGTCGCACCTGAGTTGCGCGGTGCCGAATAACTCGGAAGCGTTCTTCGTCGCGCTTGCCAAGATGAAGAGCCTGCGGACGCTGGCCCTGCGCGTGGCCGTCATGGAGGGCCAAACGGAACCGCCGAAGTCCCCGCCGACCGGCTTGGCGAAGGTCGCGGAGTTGACCGACCTCACGGGGCTAACCATCGACGGCCCAGCCGGTCACGCGAACCTCGCGGCCCTCTCGCCCCTGAAGAACCTCACCAACCTTCGGCTCGCCACCAACGACCTCACCGCGACCGGCGCAAAATCACTTCAGGCGCTCCCGAAGTTGTCCGCGCTCACGCTCGAAGGGCCGCCGATGCCGGAGGACGCGGTGATCGAACTCGGCAAGTTGAAGGGGCTGAAGTCGCTACGAATCCACGTCGGGCCGCTGACCGCCGCGGGCGTGGCGGCGCTCGCGAACCTCACCGACCTCGAAGAACTCGCGCTGTACCGGTTCGACAAGGGCGTGAACGCCGCGGTTCCGCACATCCTGAAATTGACCAAGCTCCGCGCGCTCGACCTGATCTTCAGCGACCTGAACGACGCGAGCCTGAAGCAGTTCGCCGCGCTGAAGGAGCTGACCGAACTCAAGATCGCGTTCGCAAAGACGACGCCCGAGGCACAAGCGGCGCTCAAGAAGGAGTTGCCGAAGCTCAACATCATCCTGAGCGGCACCACTCAGGCGTTCCCCTAACATCGATCGACGTTTAGCGGTGGCTCCAAGAGAGGCGGTAACGTCCCCTTCGTGGCCAACGCTAAACATTGTTCCGAAGGCGCACTAAATAAGTCACACCATGCGCCTCCGACCTTACCTCATTCTCTCGCTGCTCTGGCTGCTCTACTTCCACCCACTCGTGCTGCACCCGGCGCAAACGCTCTTCGCGCCGGACTCGGACTTCCTCGCCGAACACCTGCCGGCCAAACTGTTCCTCAACCGCGAGTGGCGCGAAACCGGCGAACTTCCTTTGTGGAACCCTCACCATTTCTGCGGGTCGCCGTTCGTTCACGATGTTCAGGTCGGCGCGTTCTACCCGCCGAACGCGGTCGTGTACCTCGTCCCCGAAATCGCCGTGGGCGCGGCGCTGAGCTGGGTGATCGCGTTGCACGTGATCGCGGCCGGTGTGTTCGCGTACATCTACGCACGCTCGCACGCGCTGAACGAAGTCGGGAGCGTCGTCGCGGCGGTCGGGTTCATGCTGTCGTCGAAGTGGCTGACACACCTGCTGCTCGCGGGTCACACAGTCACGGCCGGCCTCACGTGGCTGCCGCTCGTGCTGCTGTTCGCCGAATGCGGCATCGCGCGCAAAAGGGCGTGGTCGGTGCTGTGCGCAGGCATCGCGCTCGCGCTGCTGGCGCTCGGAACGCACCCGCAATGGGCGCTCTACGCGGGGATGTTCGCGGTCGCGTGGACGTTCCCGCGCGACCGCGCCGACCTCCGCGCGTGGGCTGCCTGCTGGTTCGGTGCGGTGGTTGTCGCGGCGATGCTCGCAATGGTGCAACTGCTTCCCACGATGGAAGCCGGGCAGTGGTCCGCGCGCAGCGGCAAACTCGACGCGAGCGGTTCGCTCACCGTGGGATTGCAAACGGCACTGGCACTGCTCGGGCCATCGCTCGCGTACTCGCCACCGCACTCGTGGGAGATGCAGGGCGTGTTCGGCGTGTACTGGCTCGCGGCGGCGGTCGCGGCACCGCTGGTGTGTGGCGGGCGCTCACGATGGCAGTTCGGCGTGCTGTGCGGCTTGGTCGTGTTCGCCATCGGTGGCGCGGCGCTCGTCGACTGGATCCCGGTGTTCAACCTGTTCCGCGTGCCGACACGAATGCTCCTCATCGCGGCGTTCCCGCTCGCGTTCCTCGCTGGTTCCACCACGCACGTGCTCACGCAATCGGGTTGGTCGCTCGAAGCGCGAATCGCACTCGCGCGCGGGTTCCGCCGCGTGGTGTTCGTCGTCGGAATGCCGACGATTTTGGGGCTGTGGCTCGCGAGTGGTGAGGTGTGGTGGGCGTTCATCGCGTACTGGGTCGCGGTCGTGTTCGCGCTGCCGCTGTTCGTTCGCGTCCTCCAAAACCAGATGTCCGACACACGCGCGCGAACGGCACTGTGGCTCACCATTCTGCTTGTCGATCTCGTTAGCCCGGTCGCGGTGCTGCCCACGGTGAAGCCGCAAGCAGACCTGTACCCCGCATCGCCGGCGCTCGACTACTTGAAGGCACAACCAGACCCGGTGCGCGTGTTGGATCACGACATCGGCGAAGGCAGCCCGGCGTCGTTCCTCGGGATCGGCGCGCCTCAAGCAATGGTTCACGGTATCGCCACGCCGCGCGGCTACAACCCGCTCGACGTGCGTCACTACCGCGAGTTCCTGGCCTTCGTTGTGAACGACCCCACACCGGTTCGCGGGAACAGCCCGTACACGCAACAGGTGATGCCGAACTTCGAGGTGGGGAACCCGACGCTCTTCGAGTTGCTCCGCGTGACGCACCGCCTCGCTCCCAACAACGCGCCGCCTCTCCCTGGGGCGTGGCGCGTTGTGCTCGACGACCCGGCACCGCTCGCGCCGAACACCCCTTCGAGGCTCCCGCCGCACACGCTGAACGAGAGAGCGAAGCCGGTTCCGCGAGCGTGGATCGTCCCAAAAGCGGAGCGCGTGACCGGGGATCATCTCGAAACGCTGAAGGCGTGCGACTTCGCGCGCACCGTTCTCATCGCGAGTGACAACGCGTTGTCACACCCCGAAATCGCGGCACCCGGAACGGCGCGAATCGCGGCGTACCGCGCGAACCGCGTCACGGTCGAACTCGACGGCTCCGGTGGGTGGCTGGTGTTGTCCGACGTGTGGTTCCCCGGCTGGACGTGTCGTGTCGATGGCGCGGAAGTACCGGTGTATCGCGCGAACCACGCGTTCCGCGCGGTGCCGGTGCCAGCGGGTACGAAGGTCGCGGAGTTTCGCTTCGCGCCGCGCTCGTACCGTGTCGGGTGGTGGCTCAGCGCGTGTTCGCTGGGCTTGGTGCTCGTGTTTGGCGCGGCGACCGCGCGATCGCGTCCGAGAGTGGTTTCGAGCGCATTCAGTTAATGCGTAGCGTCTGGTCCGAGCCGCGACCGTCAGAGCTGACAGTTCATGACATCTTTGGAGTTGACATAGCAAGTGCAATGTGGGGAATGGTTTGTGACTCAGGCGACCGAATAGTTTCAGCCATCAACCCGCATCCCACCCAAACGAAAACCGCTGAGTTTTCCAAGGTTTCCCGTGTCAAGC
>CAMDQN010000010.1 GCA_945905925.1 Singulisphaera sp. GP187 | reverse complement strand
TGAGGGGATAAGTTGGTCCATGGCACAGGCCTCCTGCCGGACGGGTTGTGGTGACGTTGTGGTAAACTTCACCGTAGCCCAACCGAACCAGGTGGCCTGTGTTCATCTGATCACTTCAACACCCTCCGTAAGTCCGAAACACAAGTCAGATTAGAGCGATTTCAGTGAATGCGTAGCGTCTGGTCGGAGCCGCGACCGTCAGGGAGCGAACGTTCACACGTTCCCTGATGGTCGCGGCTCCGCTACGAACTTTCTGAAATCGCTCTAATACCGCGTAGATCCTACGAGGTGCGTGCAGTCCGAAGCGCGAGGCGGTAGTCGCGCCGCCGACGACACGGCGAGCGGTGTCGCGGTGTGATGGACGCGACCGCAACGGGTCGCACTTTCGGCCGGCGAGCATTCCGCATTCGCGCGGCGCGGGCCGCGAGCCGGGTCGTGGTGATGATCTGAAACAGGACGCTTGCGGCGAGCGCCGCGTGAAGAACGGTGGCGGTAATTTGTGCGAGCATGGCGTCCGGTGCCGTGAGTGGGTTGAGTGCGTGTAACGCGACCCACCCGCGGACTTGCGCCCACTTCAAGCGGACAGCGACTTGTTCGTCGTTCCAGACAACGCCGGCACGAACCGCGTGTCCGGCTTGCGCAATCGTGTTCCCGACCGGCGCGTTTGGGGCTTCTCTCGCCTGCGCTCACGGAAACATGTCCAACGTGATGAGATGCGGGACGATGCCGTGAACGATGCCGAAGATCACCCCGCAGCCGACAAGAACCGCGCACGCGAACAGTAACAACAGTTTCATGACGGGTTGCCCCTCGCGTGGTGTGGGCGTTGCGACTGCGGGGAACCAAGATGCAATCCGCGTGCCTTCAAAGACGTGAAACCGTTCGACGCGAACCGGTGCCTGTTCGGAAAGCAACAGAAGTTGAGTGGTTCGGGCGTCTCACCAATTCGATTTTGGCTTCTCCGGTTCGCGCTCCGGGATCAGTTCCGGCTTCGGCCGAATGAGCAGCACGAGCGCCACCGAGACGATGGCGGCGCTGGCGAACACGCTGAAGATGATGTTCAGCGGTACGTTACGGCGGAGCATCTCCCCAAAGCCCCAGTCCGCGAGGCCGCCGCAACTGATGCTCACGAGGTTCATGATGCCGTACCCAGTGGCGCGCAACTCCGGGCGCACGATCTGGCACAGGATCGGCATGTTGTTGCAGTCGAAGAAGCCCCAGCCCAGCCCGAACAGAATCAGGAACGCGATTGCCACCACAAGCGTGCCCGCGTTCCCAACGCCGAAGATCGCGGGGACGATGAGACACATTCCGATCGCACTGACGAACATGCGTCCGCGGTCGTGGTGCCGCATCCAACGGTCCGCCAACCACCCGCCGCCGATCGCACCCACGATCGCCGCGACTTGCCACGGCAGCGTCGCGGCGACGCCCGCTTTCCCCTGCCCGATGTTGAACTGCTGTTTGAGAATGGCCGGCATCCAGTCGCGCACCACCCACCCCGCGAGCGCCGGGAGCGTGAAGTACAGCACCAGAAGGATGAACGAGATGTTGGTGAGCAGTTCGGTCGCGGCACGCACCGGTGATACTTTTGGGATACTCGCGGCTTCTTCCGACTTCGGCGCGTCGCGCAGAACCAGTACGAGCGGGATCGCGTAGAGCATTCCAAAGACACCGCACGCGGTAAACGCGACCCGCCAGCCCAAATCTTGATCGTCCGCGACGTACCCGCCGAAACCGCCGGTGATGACGCCGCAGTAGATCGCCATCTGGTGTAAGCCGACCGCGCGTGACCGCGTGTGCCCGGTGTGGTAGTCCGCGATGAGCGCGAGCGCCGCGGGGATGTAGAACGCTTCGCTGATGCCCATAAGCGATCGCGCCAGAAGCAACTCGTCGTAGGTGGTAACGCGTCCAGTCCACCATGTGACCGCGGACCACACGAACAGACTGCCGCAGATCGTGAACCGTCGGCTGAACCGGTCCGCGACGTACCCCCCGATCGGACTGAGGATCGCGTACACCCACTTGAACTGACCAAGCATGAAGCCCCAGTTGGCTTCGTTGAGAATGGTGGGGATGTCGGCCATGACGGAGAACTTCATCGACGCGAGCATTTGCCGATCGAGGTAGTTCAGGAGTGCGACCGGCCACAGCAGCGCGACCGTGAGCCACGCGAGCCGGGCGAGTGAGGGGGCAGGGGAGAGCATGAGAGGCCGAGTTAGAGGAGTGCGGCGTTCAAGAACCAGGGTCTCACGAGTTTGGTCATTTCTTCGGCGCGAATCGCCACACTTCCGGGGACCGCACACCGGGGCGCAACTCACCGCTCGGAATCACCCACGCGCCGTCCCACACTACCAGCGGCACCGTCACACGCGGAGTTGTCAGTTCGCCCGCTTCGACCCACTCACGCGTCTTCGCGTCGAAGCGCAAAACCTTCTTGCTGAATCCGGTGTGCCTGTCCGGTGCGACGGTCAGTTGCGAACCGTCGTCGCCGCCGAGGATGTAGAATCCGGTTTGATCGACCGGTGCCGGTGACGGCGCGCCGACCACCGCGTGCGGCAGCGAGAGACCCAGTCCCCAGCCTTTCATCGGTTCGTGGAAGGAGACATCCTTGAGGTAGCGGCGCTCGACCTTGCCGTCCTTGTTCGCGACGAGTTCGGCGCCGCCCGCGATCCAGAACTTTCCCTCGAACGACGCGGCCACCGCGAGAATGCGCCCGCGTTCGGGCATCGACTTTTCCTCAAGCCACAGCGATTTGGCGTCGCTGAGGTCGAGCGTGTAGACCGTTCGCAGCGCCTCCTTTGCGTCTGGCTTTTCCTGGCCACCCGCGACGTAGAGTGTGTTGCCCACCAGCGCCCCGCATGCATTCGCGACGGGCTTCGGCATCGCCGGGAGTTTCGTCGTGAGCAACTTCCCCGCTTTCCATTCGAGCCTGAAACAGTCAGCGTAGTGCTGGGTCGCGTCGCTGCCACCGGCGCACACGACGCCGTCGCGGTGTGTGACGCACACGCCATAAGCCAGCGTCCGCGGTAGTTTCCCGGCCTTCTTCCACTCGCTGTCGGGCTTTTCCAACACGAAGACAGAGTCGTACCAGACTTTCTTGCCACCGTCCCACGGCTTCTTGTCGGGGAAGTTCGCGCCGCCCGCGACCAACATCGCGCCGTTACTCACGCCCGCGAATGGGGCCGCGAAGCCCTCCTTGTCCGGCAGCAACGGCAGTTGTTTCCACTCGGCGCGGAGCGCGCCGGAACAGACGAGCGTAGCGAGTACCAAGGTAAATCGCACGGGTGGCCCTCACTGGTGGGGTCGGTGCCTGACTGGGAACGGTGAGCGACGGTCCCGGAGTGGCCGGGCGGGCTAATCGTTCTGGTTCTGGGCGCGTCGCAGTTGCTTTCGACCGTGAACCGAGTAAAATGCCCGGTAATCGGTCAATTGCGTGCCCGTAGCTCAACTGGATAGAGCGTCGGCCTCCGGAGCCGAAGGTTACAGGTTCAACTCCTGTCGGGCATACTGAGAAACCCCTGGAAACCCCGGGGTTTCTTGTTTGGTACTCGCCGCACTTTACCTCTCGTACACCTTTGCCTTCTCTTTGAAACTGCTGAAACCGACGTAACGCTTCTTCCCTGTCCCGACCGAGATTGTGTGTTTTGCCGTTCAGCGTGACGTACCAGGAATAGCTGGCTGCGTGGAACCAAGACTTCGGCGGACGACCGGCTTTGAGCCGAAGGCCGCACTTTTCGCACGGTTCGCGTTGGAGCCCGCGCTTGCGGTTGGGCGCAGTTCGGAGTATCTTCTAACTACCTACCCGCCGCGATACTTCCCCGCCTCACTGCTGCCTCGCATGCACATTGCCAACCTTTCCCCGCGTCGCGGGTTCTTGTTCGCCGCCGTTGCGCTCCTGGCGTTCGCGCCGGATGCGTTCGGCGCGATCACATGTTCCATCAAGACGGTGGAACTGCCGGACGCGTTTAGCGGGCAGCAATTACTCGTTTCCGACAACGGCATCGACGCCACACGCGACGCGACGTACACCACATCCGACCCCAAAGTTGCGCGTGTCGATGCGAAAGGCTACGTCACACCCACGGGCGACGGCTCCGCACTCATTCAGATTACACGCGGTGCGGACAAACTCGAAGTGCCCGTGAAGGTGAACGGCTTCGGTCTGCAGGCTCGCGGCGTAGACTTCCGCACCGAGGTGATGCCGCTGTTGAGCAAGCACGGGTGCAACGCGGGTGGCTGTCACGGCAAGCAGAGCGGGCAGAATGGCTTCAAACTGTCGCTGTTCGGGTTCGACACACAGTTCGATTACGAAGCGATCGCGAAGGAAGCGCGGGGTCGAAGATTGTTCCCCGGGAACCCGGACCAATCGCTCTTCCTGCTGAAAGCAGCCGGCAAGGTTCCGCACGGCGGCGGCAAGCGCCTCCCTGCGGAAAGCTCAGATTACGCGGTGGTGCGCCGGTGGATTGCCGTGGGCGCGCCGGCGTCCGCACCCGACACGCCGAAAGTGACCAAACTCCGCGTCTCACCGTCCGACGCGGTGTTGCGAGCGGGTCAACAGCAACAACTTTTGGTGGTCGCGGAGTATTCCGACGGCACCACGCGCGATGTCACGCGCCAAGCGGAGTTCTTCAGCAACCTCGATGTGGTCGCGGCCGTCGATTCCGATGCCGGGGTGAAGGCCGGCAAGGAGAGCGGCGAAGCCGCGATCATGGCGAGGCACATGGGATTCGTCGCGGTGTTTCGGGCGATCGTTCCGCACGGCCCGCCTCTTGCGTCGATCCCCGACTTCAAGCCAAACAACAAGGTCGATGAACTCGCGGTCGCGAAGTGGAAGAAGCTCGGTCTGAAGCCTTCTCCCACTTGCGACGACCTCACGTTCATTCGGCGAATCACGGTCGATGTGTGCGGCCGACTTCCCACTGCGGCCGAGGTGAAAACGTTCACCGAGGACAAGACCGCCGATAAGCGTGCGAAACTGATCGACAAGTTGCTCGATTCACCGGATTACGCCGCGTACTTCGCGATGAAGTGGGGCGCGATCCTGCGCAACTCCAAACTCGCGGGGGCCGATGAAGCCGCGGTCGCGTTCCACCACTGGTTGAAGGATAAGATTGCCCGCAACCGGCCCTACGACGAGTTCGTTCGCGGGGTCGTCGCGGCGGCGGGTGAGTGGCAGGACGCGCCCGCGATCAACTGGCTGTGGCAAAACCGCGACGACCAGCTTCACCAGGTCACCGCCGACGTTGCCCAGATATTTCTCGGCACGCGACTCCAGTGCGCGAAGTGTCACCATCACCCTTACGAGCGCTGGGGTCAGGCCGATTACTACGGCCTCGCGGGGTTCTTCACGCGACTCGGCCGCAAGAACTTCGGTCAGCCGCCACCGTACTACGCGAGCGCTACGCCCACGACCGGTGAGAAAGATCCGACCACCGGGAAGACACCCGAACCGAAGTTCCTCGACGGTCCTCTGGGAAAATTCACCGCAGACGAAGACCCGCGACACGCGCTCGTCGATTGGATGACTGAGCCTGAAAACCCGTTCTTCGCGAAGGCTCTGGTGAACCGCTACTGGGGTCACTTCCTCGGTCGCGGGCTGGTGGCTGAAGTCGATGACCTGCGCGAGACGAACCCCGCGTCGAACCCCGAACTGCTCACCTTCCTGGCATCCGATTTCGTGAAGCATAAGTTCGACGTGAAGCGCACCATCCGCACGATTCTGAACAGCAAGGTTTACCAACTGAGCGCGGAACCGACTGACGACAACAAGCACGACCGACAGAACTTCGCGCGCTACTACGCCCGCCGGATGCCCGCGGAAGTGTTCCTTGACGCGGTGAACTTCTCCTGCGGTGTGAAGGGCGGCTTCAGCGGCGTGAGTGCGAACGCCCGGGCCGTGGACTTACCGCACGAAGGGTTTGGCTCGTACTTCCTCGACACGTTCGACCGGCCCAAGCGCGTAACCGTGTGCGAGTGCGAACGCTCCACCGGCGCAACTCTGGGGCAAGTACTGCTGCTCGCGAACTCGGAGGAGATGGAGAGCAAGATCGCGGACGGGAACGGTCGCGTCGCGAAGTTCTTCAAAGAGAAGAAATCGGCAAGTGAAATGGTCGATGAGTTATACCTGACGGCACTGAGTCGCCCGCCGACTATCGCTGAACGCAAGCGCCTGAGCGAGTACATCGACAGCGCGAAGGACAAGCAGCGCGCCGTCGAAGATGTGCTGTGGGCGATTCTGAATACGCGCGAGTTTATGTTCAACCACTAGCAGGCGAACCTCTCCCCCCAACCCCCTCCCCTAAGAAGGGAGGGGGAGTAATGCAGGCTCCCCTCCCTTCTTAGAGGGGGTTGGGGGGAGAGGTTCTTGGAGATACCCATGCTCGATGTTGCACTCAATCGGCGCTCCCTCCTGAAAGTCGGCGTGCTTGCTGTTGGCGGCCTCACGCTTCCCAACTTGCTCAAGGCGCGTGCGGCGAGTGGCAGCACCGCGAACCGCAAGTCGGTCATCCTCGTGTGGGCCGCGGGCGGGCCAAGCCACATCGACATGTACGACCTCAAGCCGAACGCACCGGCGGAGGTTCGCGGCGAGTACAAGCCGATTCCGACAAACGTAACCGGCGTCCAGATTGGCGAACACCTGCCGCTTCAAGCGAAGATGTTCGACAAACTCAGCGTCGTGCGCAGCGCGTACCACACGAACGCCGGCCACGGCATGGGTTCGCAGTGGATGCAGACCGGCTACCAGGCCACGATCGAGGTTAACGACAACATCTTCCCGTCCACCGGTTCGGTGGTCGCGAAGCTGAAGGGCGCGAACGAGCCGGGCCTTCCCGCCTACGTGAATCTGCCGCGAAAGGCGAGTTTCGCGGGCGCAGCCTACCTCGGCGCGTCGTACAACCCGTTCACCCCGGATGCCAGCCCCAACGAAGCGGCCTTCCAGGTAAAGAACCTCAAGATGCCCAGTCGCGTGAGCACTGAGCGCCTCGAAGCTCGCAAGAAACTCGTGAGCGACATCGACACCATCCGCCGCGACATTGACGCGAAAGGCGACATCGCGGGCCTCGATACCTTCTATCGCGACGCGATGGAGATGGTGACGAACACCAAGGCGCAGAATGCGTTCGACGTGAACAAAGAACCGGTAAAACTACGCGACGCCTACGGCCGCAACGACCTCGGCCAGAGCTGTCTGTTAGCGCGGCGGTTGGTGGAATCCGGCGTCACGTTCGTGACGGTGCAGGCCGGCGGCGGGTGGGACACGCACTCGAACAACTTCACGGAGCTAAAGCGGAAACTCCTGCCGCAGTACGACGCGGCGGTCGCGGCGCTGGTGCAAGACCTCCACGACCGCGGGCTTTCGGACGACGTGTTGGTGATGTCGATGGGCGAGTTCGGGCGCACGCCGAAGATCAACAAGGACGCGGGCCGCGACCACTGGCCGGGCGCGATGAGCGTGCTGTACGCGGGCGGCGGGTTGAAGATGGGCCAGATGATCGGCACGACCGACAGCACCGCGTCGTACCCGACCTCGAAGCCGTACACGCCCGGCTGCGTGTTAAGCACGATGTACCACTGTCTCGGTGTCGATCACACGCACGTGTTCCACGACGACGCCAAGCGCCCGCTGCCGGTGCTGAGCGAAGGCGACCCCATTAAAGAGCTTGTGGGGTGACCCACTTCTGTTAGCCGCAAGCCGAAGGCGAGCACGAATGTTCGCGCTCGCCTTCGGCTTGCGGCTAACCACCAACCCCATCGACAGGTGCCTTTCGAGACTCTCCATGCGTTCCGCTTCGCTTCTCGCGCTCTTGCTCCTTAGCTCCACGGCTCGCGCGGATTTGCCGTCGCCGCGGTTCGACCGGCTCGTGCCGCTTGGCGCGGCGAGCGGCTCCACGGTCGAAGTCGAAATCCTGGGCAACGATATTGAAGACGCGACCACGCTCCTGTTCGATCACAAAGGCATCACCGCGAAGCACGTCAAGGACCGCAAGTTTGCGGTGGCCGTCGCGACGGACGTGCCTGCGGGAACCTACGACGCGCGGCTCGTTGGCAAATACGGAGTCACCAACCCGCGACTGTTCGCGGTGTCACGCGGCTTCACCGAAGTCGCGGAGAAGAACGGCAACGAAGATCGCGCGACCGCACAAACTGTGCCGCTGAACTGCGTCGTCAATGGTTCCTCGAAAGGCGGCAAGGAGGCAGTATTCCGGTTCGCCGCGAAGAAGGGTCAGCGTGTCGTCGCCGAGTGCTTTGCCCAGCGGCTCGATTCGCAACTCGACGCCAACCTCACGCTCACCGATGCCGACGGCAAGTTGCTCGCATCCAATGGCGATTACGCCGGCAAAGACCCGCTCGTGGACTTCATCGCGCCAACAGACGGTGACTACTTCGTCACGATCAACGACCTCTCGTTTCGCGGCGGGTTCCCGTACCGGCTCGTCATCGCGGACACGCCGCACGTCGAGAACGTGTTTCCGCGCGTCGTGCAAGTCGGCAAGAAGAGTGAACTCACCATCTACGGCCGCAACCTCGGCAAAGACGCGAAGCCCGCGCCGTGGAGTGTCAACGAGTTGTCACTCGACGCGCTCACGGAAAGCGTCACGCCGCCGGACAACATTCTGAATCGCGGCCTGTTCACGTTCACAGACCACCCGACTGGGCACAGCGTTCTGCCCACCGCTGCGACCTGCACGCTTCACGGTTACCAGCATCGCGGCGTTCCTCTTCTGATCAGTGACATCGCGGTGTCACTGGAGCAGGAGCCGAACGACGACCCACTGAAGCCGCAGAAACTCCCGCTGCCGGTTGCGCTCGCGGGAAGGTTCGACAAGGAACGCGACGCGGACTGGTACGAGATCGAACCGCCGGAAACCGGTTCGTACAGTTTCGAGGTGTACTGCGAGCGGATCGCGGGCCGCGCCGACCCGTATCTGGTCGTGCTCGACGAGAAGGACGGGCGCGTCACGGAACTGGACGATTCCGGCATCCGCACAAATGCGTTCGACGGCCACCTGCGCGACCCACAAGGCGCCGTGAACCTCACCGCGAAGAAGAAATATCGCGTGCTGGTACAGGACCGCTACCGCCGCGGCGGGGCACGCTACCAGTACGTCCTCACGATCCGCAAAGCGGTGCCGGACTTCTTCCCCGCAGTGATCCACCATCAGAACCCCGGCCCCGGCGGAACCACGATTCGTAAGGGCGGCGCGACGTACCTCGATGTGGTCGTTCACAACAAGGAAGGTTTCAACGGGTCAGTCACGATCACCGCGACGGGGTTACCGAAAGGGTTGCACGTCGCACCGACCACCATCAATGGCGACACTCGCGGCACCATCGTGTTATGGGCCGACAAGGAAGCGTCGGACTGGGTCGGGCCGATTGTGATGACCGCTACTGGCAAACGTGGCGACGAAGTGCTGACACGCGAAGTACGGCCGTATACCCGCGTGTGGAACAGCGCCGACCTGAACTCCAGCCGGCCCACGCGAGAACTGGTCGTCGCGATCGCGGGCGAAACCACACCCTTCGCGCTCACGCCGGCAGTGGAGAGAATCGAAGCGGAAGCCGGAAAGAAGGTCGAAGTGGTCGTGAAATGCGACCGGTTGTGGCCGGATTTCAAAGGCAACATCACGCTCGTTCCGCAACTGCTCCCGAACCCGATCAAGATGAACACCGCGACCATCGCGGAGGGCAAGACGGAAGTAACCGTCACGTTTGAAGTGCAAGCCAATGCGCGGCCGGGCGAGTACGCGGTCGCGGTGGTGGGTCAGGGTCAGGTGCCGTTCGCAAAAGACCCGAAGGCCGCGAAGCCGAACACGCTCGTCCCAATCCCGTCGCGGCCGATCACATTGGTTGTCGTTCCAACCAAGAAGTAGGTACCATTGGGGTTCAGAAGACAACCCCTCCCCAACCCCTCCCCAACCCCTCCCCTAAGAAGGGAGGGGCTAAGTGCTGAAGCCCCTCCCTTCTTAGGGGAGGGGTTGGGGAGGGGTTCTTCCCTCGGAGGCCGCCATGCGGTTCCTCTCCACCGCCGCTGTGCTTCTCCTCTCCGCGGTCGTGTTCGGCGCGGAGCCGAAAACGTGGTGGGCGTTCGAGCCGCTCGCACGGCCGAAGGTGCCGGACCGCACGAATCCCGTCGATCACTTCATTCGCGCGAAGCTCCGTGACAAGGGGCTATCACTCGCGCCCGAAGCGGACCGGCGAACCCTCATCAGGCGCGTCACCTTCGATCTGACCGGCCTTCCACCCACACCGGCAGAAGTCGAAGCGTTCGCGAACGACAAGGCGCTCGATGCCTACGAGACGTTGGTCGATAAGCTCCTCGCGTCGCCCGCGTATGGCGAGCGGTTCGCCAGGCTCTGGATGGACGCGGTTCACTTCGCCGAAACGCACGGCCACGACCAGGATCGCGTGCGACCCAACGCCTGGCGCTATCGCGATTACCTCATTAGCGCATTCAACGCGGACACGCCTTACGGCCGCTTCGTCGCGGAACAGGTCGCGGCGGATGCACTGTTCCGCGACGAACCGAAGCTGATTCCCGCGCTCGGGTTCCTCGCGGCCGGGCCGTGGGACGAAAGCTCCCTCCGCGACATCCGCGAAGACAGCATCGACCGCGAAGCCGGTCGCTACCTCGACCGCGACGACATCGTCACCACCGTGTTCAACACCTTCACGGGCTTAACGGTGCAGTGCGCGCGCTGCCACGATCACAAGTTCGATCCGATTTCGCAGGAAGAATACTTCAAACTGCAAGCGGTGTTCGCGGGCGTCGGGCGCGGAGAGGTGCCGTTCGAGTTGGACGCCGCCGCGAGCAAGAAACGCAAGGAACTGCAAGTCGCCATTGCCGCCTTCGCGAAGAACGACCCGGCGCTGAAACTCGATACGCCGGAGTTGAAGAAGGCGGTTGCGGCGTGGGAGGCGCGGAACACCGGGGCCGGGATCGCGTGGACCGTGCCGGAGTTCACGAAGATCGCTGCCAGCGGTTCGACACTTGTAAAGCAGAAGGACGATTCGATTCGCGCCGAGGGCAACCGCCCGGAGAAGGACACGTACACACTCGTGACTCGCGTGAAGGGGAAGCGAGTCACCGCGGTGCGTCTTGAGTTGCTTACGGATGATTCGCTTCCGCATCGCGGACCGGGTCGGCAGGATAACGGCAATCTTCACCTGAGCGAGTTCGCCGTCACCATCACGAACGGCGAGAAGCCAAAGCCGGTGAAGGTTCGCTCCGCGACCGCGGACTTCGATCAGACCGGCTGGACCGCGGCGCACGCGATCGACGGCAAGCCCGCGACAGCGTGGGGCATCTACCCGCAGGTCGGCAAGCCGCATGAAGCGGTGTTCGAGTTCGCGGAACCGGTCGGCGACGGCGAAACGGAACTCACGTTCGCGCTCGAACAACTGCACGGCGGCGGGCACCTCATTGGACGTTTCCGACTCTCGATCACGGACGCGGCGCCCCCGGTGAAGGTGGTCGCGGTTCCGCCTTCCTTGCGCACGGTCCTCGCAACACCGGCCGCGAAACGCACGGAAACGCAGGTTCGCGAACTCGCACTTTTCGTGTTGAAGGAGCAAGTGATCGCGGAACTCGCGGCGATTCCCGCGCCCGCGATGGTGTATGCGGCGGCCCCGAACTTCGCGCCCGACGGGAGCCACAAGCCCACCGCGACGCCGCGCGAAGTCAGGCTGTTGAAGCGCGGCGACATCCGCAAGCCCGGCGAAAAGGTCGAGCCGGGAACGCTATCGCTTCTGCCGAAACTACCGGGCGAATTGAACCTTCCCAAAGACCACCCCGAGGGCGACCGGCGCGCGGCACTCGCGAAGTGGTTAACGGACGCGAACAACCCGCTGACGTGGCGTGTGATGGCGAATCGCGTATGGCAGTGGCACTTCGGCGCGGGCCTTGCCGCATCGCCGAACGACTTCGGAAAGATGGGCACAAAGCCCACGCACCCTGAGTTACTCGACTTCCTCGCAAGTGAGCTGGCGAACCCCGACCGCAAGGTCGGGGGCGGTTCGCTCAAGCACCTGCACCGGCTCATCGTGACGAGCGCGACCTACAAGCAGGTTTCCGTGTCACGAGCAGAAGGCGGGAAGACCGACGAAGACAACAAACTGCTGTGGCGGCAAAACCGCACGCGACTGGATGCGGAGCAGGTCCGCGACGCCATCTTGATGGTAAGCGCCCGACTCGATCGCACCGCGGGCGGTCCGTCGGACCGGCAGTTCGACCTGAAACCAGGCATTCACGTCACGCCGATGGTGGACTACGGCAAGTTCGATTGGGACCGGAAAGAGGGCCACCGGCGGAGCGTGTACCGGTTCGTGTTCCGTACGCTGCCGGACCCGCTCGTCGAATGCCTTGACGGTGCCGATGCGAACGCACTCACGCCAAAACGCTCGGAATCCGTCACCGCGCCGCAGGCGCTCTCGCTGTTGAACAACGAGTTCGTGTTGGTCCACGCGCGGGCGATGGCGGATCGATTGGAGAAGCACTCCGCGGAGCGCGCGAAGCAGATCGAGTTTGGTTGTCGTCTGGTGTGGGGCCGATCGCCAACGGCCGACGAAGCGAAGTTGTTCGCGACCTACTCGGACAAGCACGGGCTGGCGAACCTGTGTCGCGTGCTGTTCAACACCAACGAGTTTCTCTTCGCGGATTGAGGGTGGGTCGCCCACGTTGAGTGGTCGGTCTCGCCCCTGAACCCGTTTCCCCAATTCACGCACGTGAGTCGTCTCGAGGCGTGGTAGCATCGGGCGGTATCGGACGTTCATGTACGCGGTGCGAGGGGAAACCATGTCGTGGTTGATGCTGTGCGTTCTCCTGTTGGGAGTGATCCTGTGTTCGTCCGCCCCGGTTCGAGCCGACGACGCGGAAGACAAGGCTGTCGCGTTCGTGGAGAAGTTGGGTGGGAAGGTCACCCGCGACGAAGAGGCACCCGGTAAACCGGTCACCACACTCCACCTGTACGGGACGAAGGTGACGGACGCGGGTCTGAAGGAACTCGCAGCATTCAAGAACCTCACCACACTCCACCTGTACTGGACGAAGGTGACGGACGCGGGGCTGAAAGAACTCTCAGCATTCAAGGACCTCACCGAACTCAGCCTACACGGCACGGAGGTGGCGGGCGCGGGGCTGAAGGAACTCTCGGCACTCAAGAACCTCACCAAACTCGACCTGGGCAACACGAAGGTGACGGACGCGGGGCTGAAGGAACTCTCGGCACTCACGAACCTCACCAGACTCGACCTGTTCGGCACGCAGGTGACGGACGCGGGGCTGAAGGAACTCGCAGCACTCAAGAACCTCACCACACTCGACCTGGGCAAAACGAAGGTGACGGGCGCGGGGCTGAAGGAACTTGCAGCACTCACGAACTTCACCACACTCGACCTGTACGGGACGCAGGTGACGGGCGCGGGGCTGAAAGAACTCTCTGCACTCAAGGACCTCACCACACTCAACCTGGGCGAAACGCAGGTGACGGGCGCGGGGATCAAGGAACTCGCAGTACTCAAGAACCTCACCAATCTCAACCTGGGCGAAACGAAGGTGACGGACGCGGGTCTGAAGGAACTCGCAGCACTCAAGAACCTCACCACACTCAACCTGAGCAGCACGAAGGTGACGGACATCAAGGAACTCGCCACACTCAAGGACCTCACCACACTCCACCTGCGATCCACGCAGGTGACGGACGCGGGGCTGAAGGAACTCGCCACACTCAAGAACCTCACCTCACTCAACCTGGACGACACGGAGGTGACGGACGCGGGTCTGAAGGAACTCTCAGCGCTCAAGAACCTCACCACACTCTACCTGAGCAGCACGGAGGTGACGGACGCGGGTCTGAAGGAACTCTCGGCACTCAAGAACCTCACCACACTCCACCTGCGATCCACGCAGGTGACGGACGCGGGGCTGAAGGAACTCTCGGCACTCAAGAACCTCACCACACTCGACCTGGACGGCACGAAGGTGACGGACGCGGGTCTGAAGGAACTCTCGGCACTCAAGAACCTCACCAAACTCGACCTGTACGGCACGCAGGTGACGGACCGGACTTTAGCGGTGTTGCGAGAGATCAACCTGCTCCACACCCTCACTCTGGCGACAGGCGAAGACGAGAAACGACCCACCAAACCGGAAGACGTCACCAAACTCGACCTGAGCGGCACGCAGGTGACGGGCGCGGGTCTGAAGGAACTTGCAGCGCTCAAGAACCTCACCACACTCGAACTGAACAGGACGAAGGTGAAGGACGCGGGGCTGAAGGAACTCGCAGCACTCAAGAACCTCACCACACTCGAACTGAACAGGACGAAGGTGAACGACGCGGGGCTGAAGGAACTCGCAGCACTCAAGAACCTCTCCGAACTCGGCCTGTACGGCACGCAGGTGACGGACCGGAATTTGGCGGTGTTGCGAGAGATCAACCTGCTCCACACCCTCACTCTGGCGACAGGCGAAGACGAGAAACGACCCGCCAAACCGGAAGACGTCACCAAACTCGAACTGAACGGCACGAATGTGACGGACGCGGGGCTGAAGGAACTCGCAACACTCAAGAACCTCACCGAACTCAACCTGGGCGGCACGAAGGTGACGGACGCGGGCATCAAGGAACTCTCAGCACTCAAGAACCTCACCATGCTCTACTTGTACGACACGAAGGTGACGGGCGCGGGCATCAAGGAACTCTCAGCACTCAATAGCCTCACCACACTCTACCTGTACGGGACGAAGGTGACGGACGCGGGGCTGAAGGAACTCTCAGCACTCACGAACCTCACCTCACTCCACCTGGGCCTCACGCAGGTGACGGACGCGGGGCTGAAGGAACTCTCGGCACTCAAGAACCTCACCAGACTCGACCTGTACGGCACGCAGGTGACGGACGCGGGGATCGAGGAACTCCAGAAGGCGTTGCCGAAGTGCGACATCTTGACGGACTGACTGGTTTTTAGCTCAGTTGCGGATCGTTGTTTCTAGGGGGAGTGGTTCTTGAGTGGGGTTGAGTGGTCGGTCTCGCCCCGAACCCGTTTCCCCAATTCACGCACGTGAGTCGTCTCGAAGCATGGTAGCATCGGGGCGGTATCGGACGTTCATTCACGCGGTGCGAGGGGAAACCATGTCGCGGTTGATGCTGGTGACCCTACTGATGGTAACCGTGGGGTGCGCACGTCCTGCACCGGCCCCATCGGCCCCATCGGCCCCGCCGGCCCCGCCGGCCCCATCGGGCCCCATCACTGAGGACGGAGCCGTCGCGTTCGTGGAGAAGTTGGGTCGGCAGGTCATCCGCGACGAAGGGGCACCCGGTAAACCGGTCATCGGACTCAACCTGGGCGTCACGAATGTGACGGACGCGGGTCTGAAGGAACTCTCGGCATTCAAGAACCTCAAATATCTCTACCTGTACGGGACGAATGTGACGGACGCGGGGCTGAAGGAACTCGCAGCACTCAAGAACCTCACCCAACTCTTCCTGAGCAGGACGCAGGTGACGGACGCGGGGCTGAAGGAACTCTCAGCACTCACGAACCTCACCTCACTCAACCTGGACCACACGCAGGTGACGGACGCGGGGCTGAAGGAACTCTCGGCACTCACGAACCTCACCGAACTCAACCTGGACGACACGAAGGTGACGGACGCGGGACTGAAGGAACTCTCAGCACTCAAGAACCTCAAATATCTCTACCTGGGCTTCACGAAGGTGACGGACGCGGGGCTGAAGGAACTCTCAGCACTCAAGCACCTCACCAAACTCAACCTGAGCTACACGCAGGTGACGGACGCGGGTCTGAAGGAACTCTCAGCGATCAAGCACCTCACCTCACTCTACCTGGACGGCACGCAGGTGACGGACGCGGGCGTCAAGGAACTCTCAGCACTCACGAACCTCACCTCACTCAACCTGGGCGGCACGCAGGTGACGGACGCGGGGCTGAAGGAACTCTCAGCACTCAAGAACCTCACCACACTCGACCTGAGCGGCGCGAAGGTGACGGACGCGGGGCTGAAGGAACTCTCAGCACTCAAGAGCCTCACCACACTCGTCCTGAACTTCACGCAGTTGACGGACGCGGGGCTGAAGGAACTCTCAGCACTCAAGAACCTCACCACACTCTACCTGAGCAGGACGCAGTTGACGGACGCGGGCATCATGGAACTCCAGAAGGCGTTGCCGAAGTGCAAAATCTCCAAGTTCTGACTGGTTTTTGATCAGTTGCGGATCGTAGTTTCTCAAGGGAGTGGTTCTTGAGTGGGGTTGAGTGGTCGGTCTCGCCCCGAACCCGTTTCCCCAATTCACGCACGTGAGTCGTCTCGAGGCGTGGTAGCATCGGGGCGGTATCGGACGTTCATGCACCCGGTGCGAGGGGAAACCATGTCGCGGTTGATGCTGGTGATCCTGCTGATGGTATCTGTGGGGTGCGCACGTCCTGCACCGGCCCCCGTCACTGAGGACGCAGGCGCCGAGGAAGTCGCCGTCGCGTTCGTGGAGAAGTTGGGTGGGCAGGTCACCCGCGACGAAGAGGCACCCGGTAAACCGGTCACCAAACTCGACCTGCGCGGCACGCAGGTGACGGACGCGGGTCTGAAGGAACTCGCAACACTCAAGAACCTCACCACACTCCACCTGGGCGGCACGCAGGTGACGGACGCGGGGCTGAAGGAACTCTCAGCACTCACGAACTTCACCAAACTCGATGTGAACCGCACGCAGGTGACGGACGCGGGGCTGAAGGAACTCTCGGCACTCACGAACCTCACCTCACTCTACCTGAGCGACACGAAGGTGACGGACGCGGGGTTGAAGGAACTCTCAGCACTCACGAACCTCACCACACTCCACCTGAGCGACACGAAAGTGACGGACGCGGGGCTGAAGGAACTCTCTGCACTCAAAAACCTCACCACACTCCACCTGCGATCCACGCAGGTGACGGACGCGGGTCTGAAGGAACTCTCGGCACTCACGAACCTCACCAAACTCGACCTGGACGGCACGCAGTTGACGGGCGCGGGCATCAAGGAACTCAGGAAGGCGTTGCCGAAGTGCGCAATCGTCAAGTCCTGACTGGTTTTGGCTCAGTTGCGGATCGTTGAAAAGCAACGGCGTCACGTCAGCGGCTTGTTCCACACGGTCAGCACGGCGGGCAGACCCTGCAACCGCACACGGGTCTGCCGCACTTGCGACCACCGGTGACTCTGCAACACGCGCTTCAACCCTTCGATCTCCATCGCCAGCAACACCGCACGGCCACCGGGCTTCAGCACGCGATTCCACTCCTCCGCCGCCGCTTCGTATAACGGCCCGATTTTCTCGATCGACGAGAGCTGCTTGCCGAACGGCGGGTTCGACACGATCCGGTCCACCGATTCGCTTCCCAGCGGCAGCGCGGTCGCGTCCCAGCGAGCGAGATCGGCGCGGCCCACGGTCTGCAAGTTCTGCGACGTGACGAACACCGCGTTCGGGTCGATGTCGCCGCCAATGACGCGCACCGCACCCGCCTTGCTCCGCTTCTCGGCCACCGTAATCACTTCGGCCATGATCGTGCCCGCACCGCAGAATGGGTCGAGCACGGTCATCTCCGGCCCGATCCCCGCGAGCCGCACCATTGCGGCAGCAATGGTCGGCCGCAACGACGCCTGGATGTGGTCGAGCTTGTACGTCCGGTGCCGCATCGAGCGGTCGCTCAGCCGCACGCCGCACACCGCGGTTTTGCTGTAGATCGTCAGCCAGATTTCGAGCCACGCGTTTTCGTTGCTGTAGTGCCAGCCTTGCGGAATCTTGCCGGCCAGGCCTTCGATAAAAGCCGCCCGCGCGTCGGCGCGGCGGAACCCGTGTTCGCCCTGCATCTGACAGACGATGTGGTACGTCGGGCGGCCTTTTGTCTTCGGCCTGATCTTGTGGTGTAACTTGAAGAGGTGTTCCCAGTCCGGTTTGCGCGCGGTCCAGGTCTTGAGCGTTTCGAGGTCGTCCGACTTGTACGTGAGCGAATCAGAACCCCACGCCATCAAGAACACGTCTTCCGTGGTCCGCAGTGACAACACCTTGTCACTCAGGTTGTCCATGCGGAACACGACGAGACCGCGCGCGGTCTTCTTTACCTCGCCGCCGATGTCGCGTGTGATCTCTTCGGCTGCGGTGGATTCAATTCCGCCGTGCGTCATGGCGTAGAGCGCCGGAAGCGGCTTGTCGTCGGTCGGTCGTCCAGAGCGGGACATCGGTAACTCGTTCGCGGGGCGGAAAAGACAAACAGTCATGATAGCAGATTCGCCCGTGCGTTACCGCTGGAAGTGTTCGCGGCCCTCGGCCGACCCGAGCATCAGCAACCCCCACAGCCCCGCGATCGCCCCTGGCACGCAGCACAGGTGCGCGAAGTTCAGCGACGCGAGCACGCACGCCACCTGCGCGAGCCGGTAGTTCCGCCGGAAGGTGATCGACAGCCCGCCGGCGAACACGACCACGCTCACCACCAGCGATACCGGCAGAACCCACTGGAACTGACGGAGCAACTGATCGACCTGCTTTTCCGGTGGTTCGTCGGCCCCAACCCCCATCTTTCGCAGCGCCTCGACTTGCTTCCCCGCCCACTCTTTTCCCGCGTTCGCGTCGAACACCACGGTGAGAAACCAGCCGTTCACGATCACCCCAATCGCGCCACACAGGAGCAGCCCGAACGCCGGGAGCAGGAGCATGATGTCCGCTCGCGGTTGCGGCTTCGGCGTGTCTGCCGAAGCCGGGCGTGACAGTAATTCCGCGTCCGTGAGTTTGCCGTCCACGCGCACTGGGGCGCGGAACATCGCCTTGCACTCCGGGCACTGCACCTGTGTGCCGAGCCAGTCGAGCGGCACACGCACCAGGTGTTTGCACGCCGGGCACGCGATTACTTCCGTTTCGGGCGTCATATTCGCACAGTCCCCGTTCGCACTCGCGGCTGTGGTAGAATACGGGCGGTTGAGTAGGGAGGCACTTCACATGCCGGAATGGTTATCGAGCCGATTACCGGACGGCTGGACCGAATGGCACCTGGTCGCGCTGAGCGTCGGGCTGGCTGTGGGGATGGCGGCACTCAGCCTGCCGATCGTCGGCTACGTACTCAATCGCTTGCCGGCCGACTACTTCATCAACCCCGACGCGCAGCGACCGATCGACCGACACCCGATCCTGAAGTGGCTCTTCGTTCTGACGCGGAACGCGATCGGCTATTTCCTGATCGCGCTGGGCGCGGTGCTCTCGCTGCCGGGCGTTCCCGGTCAGGGGCTGCTCACGGTTCTAATGGGAGTGCTACTGATTAGCTTTCCCGGCAAGCACCGGTTTCAGAGATGGCTCGTGACGCGGCGCATGATCCTCGGCGCCGTGAACCGCCTGCGGGCGCGCTCCGGGCAACCACCCTTCGTTATGTGATTCTTGTCGGGTGGGTCAAGGCTTTGCGCAGGCCCGCCACGGCGACACCAACACGAGAAAACGTTCTTGCGTTAGCTCAGCGCTGGCGGGCCCGCGCAAAGCCTTGACCCACCCGACAAAACTATCCTTCGCTCCCCATGATCGCGGTCGTCTTCACGGGGATGAGGGTGGGCATCATCAGGAACGTGGGCAGGAGCGGGCGGTAGTTCCCGTCAACGGTGACGGCGATCTTCTCGATGAAGACGGCTGTGTTCCACGGGACCGCGTTCGCGTCGGAGGCGTTGAACGGATCCGGGTAGACCCCCGGGGGCGCGGTGGACGCGGCCTTCGGCCGCACGACCGGCGGGGTCAGGGTCAGCCCGGTCGGATCGACCGCGTAGGCCGCGACCCGGTAGCCCTCGATGTGTTTCTCCACGCCCGCCATCCGGGCCGTGGTGAAATTCTCGATGGATAGGTAGGTCTTGCCCGACGCGTCCGTGTAGTTGGTGTTGTTGAAGGTACTCGGCTTGTCCACGTTCACCACGGCATAACGGGCGCCGTCGCGGGTCGCGTTGTTGGTGACGTGCAGCACCATCAGGAACCGACAGTACTCGAACATGCCGAACAGTAGCAGCAGGAACACCGACAGAACCATCGCGGACTCGACGACGGTCATCCCGCGACGGCGTCGGGCGCGGTGGAGTCGGGTGGCGAGCATGGGAACCTCATAGTGGGCCGTAGGTAGTGGGCAGTGGGCAGTGAAAGACGAGAAGGAGGAGATATCGCCGCTTCTCTCGTCTTCTGCCCACAGCCCACAGCCCACTCTCAAATCACCATGTCGGGAGCATCGTGTTGACCTGGAACCGCTCGTCGGTCAACATCTGCCAGGAGACCGTGAACGTCACGGTCGTTGGGTTGATCAGACCCAAATTCACCCACCGCACTTTGTCCCAGGGGATGGAAACGGTAACGGTGAAGGTCATCCCTTTCTCCCCGAAGCACGGGTCCGGTGGGCTGGTGCCGGCCGGGTAACTGGTGCCGACCGGGTCGGTCGAGGTCGGGACGTAGTCGGTAGTGCGGACGCTCGTGAACGCGAACGTCACGGTGACGTCGCTGGACTGGAGGTTCGTCAAGCCCGCGGCGTACAGGTAGGCGTACACGGCGTCCTTCACGTTCACCGAGCCGACCGTTACCTTGATCTGCGTGGGGGTTCCAGAACTGTTGATCGTGTACGCCTGGGCCGACAGGCGTGCCCCCTCGCGGGTAGCGTTGCTCACGATCTGCTGAACCTGAACCAGACGTCCAACTTCCCAGATACCGATCATCAGCGGGATCACGAAGAACATGAACACAAGCCCCAGTTCGACAGCGGCGACCCCGCGACGGACCGACGGACCGTCCGCACAGCGGGCAGACGACAGAAGCGAGCGGCGCATGGACTAATTCCTTTGGCGCATTCAAGTGGACTCAGAGCGGAAGCCGCGCAACCATAGAACACGCGCCCGACCCAGCAACCGGAACATCTGGAAATGTCGAGTCGGCCGAAACGTGTTCTATCCTGCAAGAATCCCCCGCTTCGTTGGCACCCATGACCGGGCCGCAAACCGTACAGGATGTGTTCGACTCGCTCCGCCGCGACCGGCTCGTGGAGCCGGCGCAACTGGCGGCGTTCGCGGACCGGCACGCGCTGGCCAGCGCGCCGGCGGCTTTGGCGCGGCTGGTGGCCGACGGGTTGCTCACCGAGTTCCAGTCTGGCGAAGTCGCGGTCGGAAATGGCGCCGCGCTATGGCTTGGGAACTACCGCGTCCTCGACCGGCTCGGGCGCGGCGGCATGAGCCACGTGTTCCTGGCCGAACACGCGTTGCTCGGGAAACGCGTTGCGGTCAAGGTACTCTCGGACTCGCTGCGTGCGGACCCTGGCGCCCGAAGGAGATTCGTGCGCGAGGCCCGCGCCGCCGCGACCCTCAACCACCCGAACATCATAACCGTGTTCGACGTGGACATGGCCCACGACCCGCCGTTCCTCGTGATGGAACACGTGGACGGGGTGAGTTTGCAAGAGGCCGTGGCGCGCAGCGGCACGTTTGCGGCGGGCGAAGCAGCGGCTGTCGCCGTGCAGGTGGCTGACGGATTAGCGCGGGCCGCGTCCGTGGGACTGGTTCACCGAGACATCAAGCCGGCCAACCTGTTGATCGACCGGCGCGGGGCCGTGAAGATCTTGGATCTGGGCATCGTCCGGTTCACTCACGACGACACACACTCGCAGACCCACGGCAACGACGTGATCCTCGGGACGCTCGACTACCTGGCCCCGGAACAGGTGGACAGTTCGGAAGTGGATACCCGCGCGGACATCTACGCCCTGGGCGCGACGCTGTACTTCCTCCTCACGGGTCACCCGCCGTATCCGGGCAATGACGTGGCCTGGAAGTTACGGGCCAAGCAGACCACCGACCCGCACCCGCTCCACCAGTTGCGCCCGGACCTGCCTCTGGAGCTTGCCGAGGCCGTTCACCGGCTCCTGGCCCGCGACCCGGCGGCCCGGTACGCGACCCCGGTCGCGATGGCAGACGCGTTTCGCCCGTGGGCGAAGCCGGGATCGGAGTTCCCTGGGCGCCTGTTCCGCGCGTCGTCGGACAGCACGGCCCGCGCCTGCGCGACCGACCACGACCCGCTCCCCAACACGCTGCGGATCGTCAAAATGAGCCTCTGGCCCACGCCGTTGAAAGGCACAACGCCGCCCGTTCCGGGCGGCCGCTGACGCGAACAGCGTACTCCTCGGTGAGGCCGGTGCGGGGACCCCGCCGTCGGTGCCGTTCGCGCTCGGGCCGGACGAGAGTACGACGCCCGGTTTCGCCTCGCCGCTCGCGCCCGACCCGGTTCCGCGCGCCACGCAAGCACCGGCACCGGTCGTGGCGTCTGTGCGCTGCGTCCCGCAGGCCGGGCGCCAGATCGTCCAGATCGTCGGGTTGGTGTTCGCCCTCACAACCGTGACCGCTGGTGTTGTGGCCCTGGCCGCGCTCGCGGGTCGGTAACTCGACCGTTTGAAGATCGTCCGTCCGCGGGTCTGTGGCGTGTTACCCTGATCCCGATCGCCCGGTCCACTCCCGGTTCGTATGCCCGCGCCGACCAGCGTTACCGAACTGCTCGACCGGCTCCGCAAGAGCGGGCTGGTGCCGGTGGACCGTTTGGAAGGGTTCCTCGCGGGCCTCCAGACCTCCGATCCCAACGGTCACCTTACCACACCGGTCGCGATGCTCGACCGGCTCGTCAACGCGGGTCTGATCACCGGGTTCCACGCCGACAAACTGGCCGCGGGGAAGTACAAGGGATTCCACCTCGGCAGTTACCTCATTCTCGATCAACTCGGCGCCGGCGAGATGGGGCAGGTGTACCTCGCTGAACACGGACACATGCGGCGGCTCGTCGCGCTCAAGGTGCTCACGCCGCACGCCTTCGAGAACAACCCGGTGGCCAAGGAGCGGTTCTTTCGCGAGGCCCGCGCCGCCGGCACCCTCGACCACCCGAATATCGTCCGTGTCTTCGACCTGTGCCAGGAAGGGAAGATCCTTTATCTGGTGATGGAATACGTGGATGGGTTGAGCTTCCAGACGCTGGTAACGCAGTTGGGGCCGATCGACGTGACGGCCGCGTGTCATTACGCGCGGCAGGTCGCCTTCGGGCTTCAAAACGCCCACGAGATGGGATTCGTTCACCGCGACATCAAGCCGGCGAACCTGCTGCTCGACCGCACCGGCGTGGTGAAGATTCTGGACCTGGGTCTGGTGCGGTCCGAGGCCGACGCGGGTACGCTGCTCACGCAACAACTCGACAACAAGAACATTCTGGGCACCGCGGACTACATGGCGCCGGAGCAAGCGGTGGACAGCTCGAAGGTGGACGCGCGAGCCGACGTGTATTCGCTGGGTGCGACACTGTACTTCCTGCTTGCCGGGCGCCCGTTGTTCCCGGAAGGGCGGACCGCGCAGAAGCTGGTGTGGCAGCAGATCAAGGAGCCGGTGCCGATCTCGCGGTTGCGACCGGAGGTGCCGGCGGAGTTGGCCGCCGTGGTTCATCGGATGTTGCAGAAGCGACCGGCGGACCGGTTCCAGACGGTCAACGACGTGTTCGAGGCGCTGGCCCCGTTCGACAGTGGGGATGTGCCGCCGCCGGCCCCGCTGTGGATGCCGGAACAGCCAGCCCGGGTCGCGCTGGCTCGCGGTCCTTCTGGGTCTCGCTCGACGATCATGGTGGCCGCGATGCGGACCGGCGCGGGTGGTTCGTCGTCGCTGTGCAAGGCTCGTGACGGCGACATCGCGTCGGATTCGACGAAGATCGCGGTCGCGTCGAACACTCCGCCCGAGTGGCCTTCGCCGTACAACGAACCGACCGCGTCCGCGAACGGCGACGACACTCAACCACAGCACCGCCCGGACCCAGTCCCGGCGGCGTCACCTCAGCCTCAGCCGACTGGTCCGACATCGCTTCCGGTCGCACTCGTCCTGGCGCTTCTGGGGATCGTGATTCTGCTGTTGCGGAAGTAGTGTTTGGTGTTTAGTTAGCCGCAAGCCGAAGGCGAGCGTGTGCGTTGCGCACCCTTCGGGGTTGCGGCTAACCGAACACCAAACGCTACTTCACCGCCAACTGCACCAGCACCACTGCGAGCAGTCCCAAACTGATCACGCCGTTGACGTGGAAGAACGCGCGGTTTACCTGCGTGAGGTCGTCAGGGCGCACGAGTCGGTGTTCGTACACGAGCAGCGTGCCGACCGCACCCAACCCCACGAGGAACACCGCACCGAGGTGCGGCGACGCGAAGGACAGCCCCACCAACAGCCCGAACATCACTGCGTGGCACACGGCCGCAATGCGCAGACTTTTCAGAATGCCGAACCGCGCCGGGATGCTATGCAGCCCCGCGTCCGTGTCGAACTTCGCGTCCTGGCAGGCATAGAGGATGTCGAACCCAGTGACCCAGAACGCGACCGCACCGCCGAGCAACAGCGGTACGGTCATATCGGTTAGCCCCTTCACCGCGATCCACGCCGCGACCGGCGCGAGCATGAGTGCCAGGCCAAGCCAGAAGTGTGCGAGGCTGGTGAACCGCTTCGCGAGCGAGTACCCCAACACGAACAGCAGCACCGGCGCGCAGCCGTAGAGGGGCCACGGGTTTGACGGTTCGCGCACGAAAAACAGCAACGTGGACGCGACGAACGCGGCACAGCACGCGACCGTGAACGCCCACACGACGCCCACGCTGAGCGTGCCGGCCGGTAAGTGTCGCGCTGCCGTCCGTGGGTTGGCCGCGTCGATGCGGCGGTCCATGACGCGGTTAAACGCCATCGCCGCACTTCGCGCGAACATCATGCAAAGGATAATGCCAACGCCGTCCTGCCAGCGGAACGGTTCGTCCTTCCACGCGAGTGCCGCCGCGAGGACGGCGAACGGCAGCGCGAAGATGGTATGGCTGAAGCGGATCAATTCCAGCAGCTTGCGTGCGACGGTTGGCATGGTGTCTTGGTATTGGTTTGCAGCGCCCCCATAAAGCACTCGAACGCCGTTTAGCGTTCGACCCGGAGGGGCGACCCGCGGACGCGCCAACAGCGAAGTAACCGTGAAGCGCGACCGGCGGCAACCGTGCTGAAAGATTGGTCACTTCTGGTTGTTTGTTTTGGTACGTGGTATCCGGGTAGAATGCGGTAGTTCGTTCGCACCGCGTCACGAAGGCATCTCATGCGCATTCTCACCGCGATTCCGGTTTACAACGAGGTTCAGCACGTCGCGAATGTGCTGGCCGAAGTGCGCCGATACAGCCCCGACATTCTCGTCGTCAACGACGGCTCCACCGACGGCACCGCGGCGATGCTCGACACCGAACCGGGGCTTCTGCGGATCGACCACCCGGCCAATCGCGGATACGGAGCGGCACTTATTTCGGCATTCGGCATCGCGCTCGAACGCGACTTCGACGTGCTTGTGACAATGGACTGCGACGGGCAACACGAACCCGAACGCATCCCGGTGTTGCTCGAAGCCATTCACGATTGCGACATCGTGTCCGGCTCGCGTTACTTCCGCGACTTCCGCCAAGACACGCCTGCACCAACGGACCGCAGGTTCATCAACGCGGCCGTCACGCGCGAGATCAACGATCGCTACGGGTTGAACCTGACGGACGCGTTCTGCGGCTTCAAGGCTTACCGGCGAGGCGCGCTCGAAAAACTGAACATCACCGAACGCGGCTGGGGGATGCCGCTTCAACTGTGGGTGCAGGCGGCGCGCCAGGAGCTTCGCGTGAAGGAGATCGGCGTTCCCAGGTTGTACCTCGATCCGAACCGTGCGTTTGGCGGCGTGATGAACGACCCCGAGCAGCGGCTTGCGTACTACCGCGAGGTACTCGCCGCGGCCGAGCGCGACGTGCTGCCCGCGGTGCGCACAACTTCGCGTTGCCCGTGTCCAGGGTCGCGCTAATGGCGCATCAGTATCGCGTGCCCACCGCATACGGCGCTGTGCTGGCAGAACCCGCGTTCGACGCGATCCCGGCTCTGGTCGAAGCGAACCGCAAGCTGCTCGACCGCGACGACGTGATCATCGGCGGGCTTCCACTTCGCGAACTGCGTGCATTGGCTCGTCGCGAAGTGCTGGAGTTGGCGCAGAGCCGCGACCGTGAGGGAGCGTGTGATCGTTCGCTCCCTCACGGTCGCGGCTCTGATAATGCGCCGCTTCTTCTCGCGGGGCACCAGCCGGAGTTGTCGCACTCCGGCGTGTGGGTGAAGAACTTCGCGCTCAACGGCCTCGCCAAGAAGATCGGCGGCATCCCACTTCACCTCGTCGTCGATAACGACACACTCAAAAGCACCTCGCTCCGCTTCCCGGTGTTCACCGACCGCGACCCGGCTTCCGTGCGCCTGGAGAGCCTCGCGTTCGACACCTTTAGCGGCGAAATCTCTTACGAAGACCGCGGCGTTGAAGACGCGGAACACGTTTGCGTGTTCGACTCGTTTGCGGATCGAGCGCAAGCGTTGTGGTCGAACTGGGGTTACGAACCACTGCTCTGGAGAGCATGGCACGAAGCCGTTCATCAAGATCTGGACTCGCGAATTGGTGAACGATTCACTGCAACTCGTCAGCACTTTGAACGCGAGTGGGGCTGCGACAACCTTGAACTGCCCGTTAGCCGGTTGTCGCAAACGTCGGCGTTCGCGCGATTCGCACAGCACATCCTCAACGATCTTCCGCGATTCCGTCTGGCGTACAACACGGCGATTCGCACGTACCGCGACGCGAACAGTATCCGCAGCGCCAATCACCCGGCACCGGACCTCGCGGAAGGCGAAGCGCCATTCTGGGTTCGCACGGGCGAAGGCAAACGTCAGCGTGCGACGGCTTCGAGCGACGTGACCAAACTCCGCCCACGGGCGCTGACTCTCACGCTGTTCGCTCGCGTGTGCCTCGGTGACTTCTTCATTCACGGCATCGGCGGCGGGAAGTACGACGAAGTCACCGACACCATCATCCGCGACTACTTCGGCATTACACCGCCCGCGTATCAGGTGCTCTCCGCAACGCTTCACCTTCCGCTGCCCGCGTTTCCTTCGACGGCGAATGACCTCACACGCGCGGATCGCCGCGTGCGTGACCTGCGATGGAACCCGCAGGCGATCCCCGGTGCCGACACGGAACTGGTTCGCGAACACTCCGCACTCACCGCGAACGAACCGCCACGCGGTGACCACGCGGCGCGGCGCGAATGGTTCCGAAAGCTTCATCGCGTCAAAGAGCGGTTGCGGACCGGGGTCGCGAAAGGAGTGTCGGAAGCGGAAGAAGAGTTGCGCCGCGTGCGGAGCGAAGTGGACGCGAACGCGATCCTTCGGCGCCGCGATTACCCGTGGGTGCTCTACCCCGAAGAGACACTGCGGCCGTTCCTTCAGCGGTTTCTCACGCTGTAATGTGGCCATTTGGGTTCGGTTGTATCGGTCGCGGCGGCGGGTATAATGAGCAAACGGACGGAACCGCCGCTGGACGTTGTGAAAGACTCACACCGGCAAGGCTTACGCTGTTGGACACGTCCTACTCTCCGACCCGAGGTCTCAGGCGTGAACGACGATACTCCGTTCACCGCGGTGGATCGCGACCTGCTCAAACGGTGCCTGAACCGCGAGGCTGGATCGTGGAACGACTTCGTGGACCGGTTCCTCAGCCTCATCTACCACACCATCGGTTACACCGCACACCTGCGGAGTGCCCGCGTCGCCCCCGAAGATGTCGAAGACATTGCCGCCGAAGTATTGCTCCAGATCGTCGCCAATAACTTCCGGGTGCTCCGCGAGTTCCGCAAGCAGTCCAGTCTAGCAACGTACCTGACCGTCATCGCGCGGCGCATCTGCATTCACCAACTGGTTCAGCGCCAGAAGGTGAAGGACGCGATCAAGCGTGGCGAGTCGCGCCTGACCGAACCGGAGCCGGATGACGCACCGGCCGCGCTAAAGGGCATGGAAAGTTTGGAGGAGGTCGAGAAGTTGCTTCGCAGGCTCTCCGGGAAGGATCGCGAGATCGTTCGTCTCTACTACCTCGAAGGCCGGACTTACGAAGAGATCAGCACGGAAACCGATGTGCCGGTAAACACGATCGGCGCGGTGTTGTCGCGCGCGCGCAAGAAGTTGCGAGCGACCGCAACCGCGGCCGGTTCCAGCATGCCCGACCCGCGCGAGAAAGCAGCCAAGCCCGCTCCCCCAATCGTGGTGATCAAGCCGACCAAGCCGACCAAGCCGAAAGCGAAGATGAACCCGCTCCCGGAGCCGAAGACCGGGGCGAAGCCGAAGTCGGAAACACCGGCGGAGTGAGTCGCCCCGCCCCTCCCGTCACCGACCGGGTCACACGCCTGGTCATTTCGCCGCGCCCGGGGTCAGTTCAAACGTGTGGATTACTTCCTGCTCACTCTTGTCGGAAACGGTGATCGCGACGTTTACCGGCTTGGCGAAGTCGGCGGGCACATCCCAGTTGACCTTTCCGTCGGTCCCAACCACCAACCCGTCTGGGCCGAAGTCGATTTTGTACTTCAGTCCGCCTTTCTTCGCCTTCGCGTCGATCTGGTACTCGAACTTCTTGCCGGGCGTTGCCAGCGGCGGCTGCGACGCGACGAACAGGTAGTCGAGTTCGGTCTTCGCGAGTTCCGCGTCCACATCCACCTTGTACAGCATGATCTTGTCCGAGGCTCGCGGCAGCACCGCGACGACTTTTGCCTGCGGGATGAAGAAGACGTGGCTGTCGATGGCCCACCCCACGTTCGGGACGAACAGCGTTCGGATCGGCTCGAACGTCGGCAGGTGGAACATCGGGCTGATGTCTCGCGGAGCGTGGACCGCCAGACTGAAACCGCGTTTGGTGTCGTGAACGTCCACCTTGTCGGTGATCGTGAGCACGAGCGGTCCATGAACCGCGGGGACGTAGTACCGGGTGCCGCGCCCGGCCTGCTCGCCGATGCGTTTGCCGCCCGGTGTACACATCTCGCCCACCCCGTAAACGGTGTTCCCGTCCGCGGACGGAAATGCGGGCCACCGGTCGCGCCACGACGCGGGGACATGGGTCCATTGAGCGCCGCGCACCGACACGATGCTCGCCCCGCCGTTCGGGCGGTTGACGACGATCGTGCGGCCGTCGCTGCTCGCATGCACCTTGTCACCCCGTTGACTACACGCGAGTGTGCCATGCCGGTCGGGGCCGCCCTTAACCTCCTTCATGGTGATCACGTCGAACAAGTACCACTCCCCGAGCCGCGGCCAGTCGATCCCCTGGACCAGGAGCGGGCCGTTCGACGCGTTCCCCATCGCGATGTTGCTCGTTGTTAAACCCGCGGTGCCCGGGAGGGTGGCCGTTAACTCCTTCTCGAACGTCGTCAAGCTCCACCGCTGAATGACGTTCGTCTCCGGGTAAGCGACGAGGAGTTTGTCCATCCCGGACGCGAGGAGTACCTTTTCGGACGCCGCGGGGAGGTACTTGACTACCTTCGCCTCGCTCACGTCGAAGACCGCGATCTGCTTCACCTTCGGCAAGTTGATAATCAGGAGCCGGCCTCCGCCACCGACGCACACCACATCCCCCTCAGAGGGGAGTTTGATCTCGGCGCCAGCCGCGGGCACATCGGCCGGCGGGATCGGGATCGGTTTCACGGGCGGGAGAACCAAGTCCACGGGCGGGAGGACCGGGTTCGGGATAACCGGATTGGGGATGACGGGATTCGGCCCGATCACGACCGCGTCCCCGCCGATACGGTGCTGACGCTTGACGAACCAGTCCGCGTCCTCGGCCGGGATTGCGAACCCGATAGTCTCCGCGCCGCGGAGCTTCGCCACGCTCACGCCGATCACTTCGCCCTTCGCATTCGTCACCGGGCCACCGGAGTTGCCGGGGTTCAGCCCGCCCGCGAGTTGCACCACCACGAGCTTCCCGCCCTCCTTGCGGAGACTCGACACGGTTGACCTGTTGACCGAGATATTTTTCCCCAGCAACTCGCCGAACGGGTAGCCGTAGATGACCACTTCATTCGTCTCGACGAGGTCAGCGGCCTTTCCGAACGTGAGCGGGGTGGGCAACGCTTCGCCCTCGACCTGGAGGAGCGCGAGGTCCGACTCAATATCCACCCCATACAGCTGAGCAGACAGGGTGCGTTCGTTCTGCTCCCCGCTGTTGACGACCACCTCGACCCGACCCGTCGGGCGAGGTCTTTTTTGCTCGTACCCGACGACGTGAGCGTTCGTCACGACGAACCCCGGCTTACCGGCGAAGAACCCGGTGCCCGTGGCGACCTGTCCCGGTCTGTGGGTTACGCGGATGTACACGGTCGCGCCTTTGACCTGACGGACGATCTCCTCGAAGGTCGGTGGCTTGGGCTTCGGTGGTTCCACGATCTTGGGCGGTGGCTGGGTGATCGTCGGTTCCGTTTTGGGGGGAACGACCACTTTGGGCGGTTCCTCTTGGGGCGGTGGCCGGGTTGCGATTTCCTCGTTCTTCGGTGGATCCTTCTTGAGCGCGAAGTACCCCACGACCCCCCCCCCAACCAACCCCAACAGCCCGACGCCCGCCAGAGCGAAAACGAGAGCGCGGCGGGAGGAAGTCGCTCCGCGGTTCCGACCTCGAGACTTGGAGGAAACGCGAGACGCGGTCGACTCGTCCGGGATTTCCGCCAAATCGGGCGGCACCTCGTGGAGTTCAAATACCGTGTCGCACGCGGTACACCAGTGCCGCCCCGATTCTCCGGCCGCGGCACTGACCCGGGCGGCGCAGGCCGGGCAGCGGACCTCAGGGACGCTCATCGTGGAACCTGCGTCGGAAGTGAATTGCGATTGTTGGAGTGTACCCGTCGCCGGGACTGCCCACAAGTTATGCGGTTGCCGAAAGTAACCGGTTTCGGGTGTTGCCCGATCGATCGCGAGGCTTTCAGTCGTCCTCGTCGCTCCGGCCGCGCCGAGGGCGTTCGTTCGTTTTGCTCGCTTCGATGAGCTTTCCAATCCCGAAGCCGACCGCGGCGCACACGCCGCCGACGACACCAGCGATCAGTGCGCCCGTCCCGTCGAAGCCCTGTCCCGGTCGCCGGGTGGCCTGGTTGTACGCCATCGTAATTGCGCTCCCGATCACGACCGCGATGGTCGCCAACAGGTTCGGAAGCGGCATCCCCTTCTGTTGCTTGCGATACCGCGACCCCGCACGCCCTCGCGCGGGCGCGTCGTCGAGTTTCTCGAACGCGCCGCCGGAGTCGGTTGTTTCGTCGTCCAGGGAGAGCGGTTGCGGTTGGACGGGCGTGGCAAGCGGTTGCGTCTGGAACGCACCGCGGCACTTCGGACAACTGACCGCCTGACCAAGCATGGCGTCGGGGACATTGACCGGTTGCCGACAGTGCGGGCAGTGATAAACGACCGGCATCGAACACTCCGAGAGATTCGAGACTCAAAACTGTTTAAGGAACCGCTGATCGTTCTGCCAGAACAAGCGGATGTCGTCGATCGCGTGCTTGAGCATCAACATCCGCTGCGGACCCATCCCGAACGCGAAGCCGGTTACCTTCTGCGGGTCGTACCCGCCCGCCCGCAGCACGTTCGGGTGAACCATCCCCGCACCCAGGATTTCGAGCCAGCCGGTGCCCTTCGTGAGCCGGTCGCGGTTTGGATCGTCCTTCGGCCAGTCGATGTCCACCTCGATGCTCGGCTCCGTGAATGGGAAGTAACTGCTCCGAATACGCACCTGCCGCTCTGGGCCGAACATCCGCCGCGCGAACGCGGTAATGACGCCCTTCAGGTCGGCCATCGTCACGCCCTCGCCGACCACCAACCCTTCCACCTGATAGAACTGAATCTCGCTTCGCGTGCTGATCGCCTCGTTGCGGTAGCACATGCCCGGCAGGATCACGCGAATCGGCTTGCCCGCAGCCTCACGCATCACGTGAATCTGCCCCGGCGACGTGTGCGTGCGCAGTACCACGCCCGGCGTGGTGGTGAAGAACGTGTCCCACATGTCGCGTGCCGGGTGGTGCGCGGGCATGTTCAGGAACTCGAAGTTGAGTTCGTCAGTTTCGACTTCGTGCGTGCGGTACACCTGGAACCCCAGGTCCGCGAAGATTGCGTAGATTTGCCGCAGGATTTGTGTCGCGGGATGCAGGCGTCCGCGTGTTCGCCCGCGCCCCGGAAGCGTCACGTCGAGCGGGTTCGTTGTGAGGCTAACTTGAAGCGCCGTCTCTTTTTTCTCAGCGAGTGCCGCGTCGTAAGCCTTTGTCAGCACGTCCTTGATGCGATTGAGTTCCGCGCCGTAGGCCGGCTTCTGATCCTTCGGAATCTTTCCGAGGTTCGACATCGCGGACTTCATCACGCCCTTGTCGCCAAAGTATTTCGTGTTCCAGGCTCGCAGAGTGGCCTCGTCCGCGCACTGTTGGAGCTCCGCGAGGGCTTGCTCCACGAGTTGTTTGAGTTCGTCCAGGGGTGTCACGTCGGCCATCTTCTCGCTCCCATATCAGGTTCGTTGAGACAGGATATGGGAGCGCGGGAAAAGGTTCAGCCTACCAGCCCGCCGCGCGAGCAAGGGTCTTTCAAGTTTCTACCCTTGCTCGCGTGGCGGTCACCTCGCGCATGTTCACAGTCGGGGTCGACACGCCGGGCGTGGGCCGGTAGGTCGCGAACGAGTTCTCCGTTTCCCAGAGCGTCACCTCGGTGACCGGCAGCCCATGCGCGATGGCGCGGTCGTAGATGAGCCGGGCGATGGTTTCCGCGGTGGGGTTCGCGTCGAGTTCCACGAACGGCTCGCCCTGCTTTACCAACTCCGCGATGATCGGGTCGTCGCGGTGCAGGAGCATCCGGTGGTCGAGCGTGTCGTCGATCCACTTGCCGATGACGCGCTTGATCTCGGTGAAGTCCACAACCATGCCGAGATTGTCGAGTGACTCGGTTTCGACCGTGATGACGGCCTTCCCGTTGTGCCCGTGCAGGTTGCGGCACTTGCCCGCGTAGTAGAGCAATCGGTGCCCGTAGCAGAAGTGGATTTCTTTCGTCACTCGGAACATCGATCACCTCGATAGCGAACGGCCGGGATGTTTTGGCGAACCCCGCACGCCAGTGCGCGGGTGTTCGCACGTCAGTGCGAGGGGTGTTCGCACGAGTGCCCCAACACAAAACACCCCCGCACTGACGTGTGGGGTCGCCTCAGATTGCATACCGCGTCGGGTCGGGCATCTCCGCGTTGGCGAAGCCCGCACGGCGCTCCGCGCACTTGTTGCAGGCGCCGCAGTGCAAACCGTTCACTGGCCGCAGGCACGAGAACGTGTGTTGCAGCGGCAACCCGCCCCCGCGCCGTAACACGTCTACTTTATGTAACGCGGAATACGGGCGCAACACGCGGACACGCCCGTCGATGGCGGCACTCACGATCCTGGCGAAGTCGTCGTAGAACTCCGGGGTGGCGTCGGGGAACGGGTTCGACCTAAGCGGTGCGGTCGCGACTTCCGGCACGCCATTCATGTGGCACCAGATGAGCGGCTTTGCGAGCAACAGCACGTTCCGCCCGGGAAGAAAAACCGCCTCGTCGAGCGTGTCGGCGCCGGGCACGCCCTGACCCGAAACGCTCCAGTGTTCGCCGTAGACATCGCGAACGGGTTCGTCGAAGACGCGGAGCGGGCGAAGTGATGGAGCGTGGATCGCGGCGAGGAACCGGTCGAGGTACTCGCGCTCGATCGGTTCCCAGTACAGCCCAGCGCGGACGTAGAGCGGGAACACGGCGGGGTACGCGCGAACGGCTTCGGCGAGAAGCACAGCGCTGTCCAGCCCACCGCTGACGAGAACGGCAAGTGCCGTGCCGGGGTTAGTCGGTGGCCACACCGGGTGCGGTCCGGTCACCGGCATACCCGCCGGCGAACCCACACGCGGCGTCGCGGCTTCGGCGCCGGGATCGCGGGTGCGTTGGGATCAGTGCCCGTGACTTTGGTCGCCAGCGAGCTGATCGCGTCCTTTAGAACCTCTGTTTCCACAGCGGACCGGGCGTAGAAGAGTTCGCCCGACGAACCGAATCCGAGGTTGGCGAGCATCTGCGCCGAGATCTTCTTGTTACCGATACCCTCGATCTCGGACTTCCACCACCGCGGCGGGGTGCCCTCGTCGCCCTTGCCGAGTTCGCTCTCCTTCCACTTCTTGGACATGCTCGACGACTTCTCGCCGTCGGAACACCACACGATGGCCTCGAACCGAACCTCGCGGCTGCCGATGCTGGCCTTGAATCCAGATCCCTTCGCACCGCCGAGCGTTTCGCCCAGCATGCGGGCTAGCGCCACTTTTCCATCGGCGTCGTCGGGCGCATTACCGGTGGGCGCCGCCGGCCTCTTGTCGGCCTCGTAGACGGTCATGCCCCAGAACGTGCCACGCGTGACCCGCTTGCCCAGTTCGCCCGACCGCACCCCGATCGTCTTCTCCTTGCTGTCGGCGTGACCGTTGAGCATCTTCTGAAACACCGCGTCGGGCAACTCCGCTGAGCTTCCCGGGCAGTACACGATGAGCCGGCTGGTGGGCGCGAACACGCGCAACTTGCCCCCACCCTTGAATGGAGTGACGAGGTAATACGTGTTGCCGCCGAGCGTTTTCGGTTCCGCACCGGGCAGTTTGGCGAGCGCCGCGGGGTCGAACTCAGTTTTGGTGCGAATCACCACGGCGCTGCCGCTCTTGTCGGACGAGCCGAATACGATGTAGTCGATGACCGCGTCGATGTCGGCGACCCCGATCGCCTTGGCGAGAGCGTCGCCGGCGAACTTGAACTCGTTGTCCTTGAAACTGCCGGAGACGCTCTTGTAGAACTCCGGGTACTTCTGTGCGTGGCCCAGGTTCAGCCCCTGTACCGAGTTGGTGTCTTCGGGCAGGTAGTACATCATCTCGACGGACTTGGACGTGCGCGAGAAGAACCAGATCAGCATCCCGCCGACGCACACCAGCATCAGGAGACCGGCTCCGAGGACCGCGAAGAGCGCGGTGTTGCTGGTCTTGTTCTTCTTGGACTTGCGCTTCTTGGGCGCGTTCGGGCTTGCGTCGGCCGCGCCCTTCGCCTTGGTTTTCTTCTTCTTCTCGTCCGCCTCACTCTCGTCCCTGGCCCCCTTCTTGGGCTTCTCGTCGGTGTCATCGTCCGCGTCGCGCGGGGGTTTCTTCTTTTTCTTGGGCGCGTCGTCATCCGCGGACTCGGGTTCCGGCGCGGCAAACACGGTGCCGCACTTGGGGCACTCGACCTCCGTGCCGGCATCGGGCGCTTCGGGCAGGCGGAGTTTGGCCCGGCATTCCGGGCAGCGGAGTTCGACGGTCATGAGGCAGCACCGGTTCCGACGACGGGAAATGGTTCCAGGCTTCGATACTATCGGGAACGAACGCACCAGAGCAAGGGTCTACGCGCCAGTTCGTAAAGGTGGGCGGAAGAAACCTATCCCCCCAACCCCCTTCCCTAAGAAGGAAGGGGGAGCAAAACAGCAGACAGGGGAGGGTTGTGTCTTCTGTCTGAAGCCCCTCCCTTCTTAGGGGAGGGGTTGGGGAGGGGTTCTTACATGACACCCGCTGACGTGATGACCCGCATCGACCGCCTGTTCGCGGAACGCGGCGGGTCCGAGTACCACGGCGAAGCCGTGACGCAACTCGAACACGCGCTTCAAGCCGCCCATTTTGCCGAGCAGGACGGCCAACCCCCGGAACTGATCGCGGCGGCGCTGCTGCACGACATCGGCCACCTGTTGCACGGCCACGGCGAGGACCACCTCGAACACGGCCTCAACGACCGGCACGAAGACCTCGGCGCGCATTTCCTGGCGCGCGCATTCGGCGCCGCAGTTACCGAACCGGTTCGGCTGCACGTTCCCGCGAAGCGCTACCTCGCGAGCGGCAAGCACCCGGACTACCCCGGTATCCTCTCGCCCGCGTCGGTGCGTAGTCTGGAGCTTCAAGGTGGCCTGATGAGCGCGGACGAAATCCGCACGTTCGAGATGGACCCGCACTTCGACGCCGCCGCGAAGGTCCGCGAATACGACGACCGCGCGAAGGTCGTGAACTTCGTTACGCTGCCGTTCGCACACTTCCGAACCTACCTGGAGGCTTCGCTCCGTGCCGACCAACCCACTTGAAATCAAGCTCGTCGTGTTCGACTGGGCGGGCACCACCATCGACCACGGGTGTCTCGCCCCAGCCGGCGCGTTCGTAACGTCGTTCGCCACGAAGGGCGTGAGTGTCACGCTCGCGGAGGCGCGCGGACCGATGGGGTTGCACAAGAAGGATCACATCCGTGCGATGCTGCGCACGGACAGCGTGGGCGGAAAGTGGCGCGCCGCGGTCGGCCGCGAATGGCTCGAATCGGACGTGGAATCGCTCTACCGCGACGTGACCCCGCGACAAGTGGAAGCCGCCGAGAAGTACAGCGACTTGATCGCGGGCGTGCCGGAGGTGATGAACGAGTTGCGTGCGAAGGGAATCAAGATCGCCGCCACGACGGGTTACTTCCGCGAAGCGGCTGATGTCGTACTCGCGGCGGCGAAGCGCCAGGGGTACTCGCCGGACTTCAACATCTGTGCGGATGATGTCCCTGCGGGGCGCCCGGCCCCGTGGATGATTTTTCGGTGCCTGGAATCGTTGAGTGTGTATCCACCTTCAGCCGTGGTGAAGGTGGGTGACACCGTCATCGACATCGAGGACGGCTGCAATGCCGGGTGCTGGAGTGTGGGCGTGGTCGATTCGAGTAACGAAATGGGCTTGAGCGAAGCGGAACTGAAGACGCTACCCACGGGGGACTTGAACGCGCGGCGAGAGAGCATCGCCAAGCGATACAGCGCCGCCGGTGCGCACGCCATGATTGAAGGCATCAGCAACTTACCCGCTCTCTTGGCTGAACTGAACGCACGTCTCGCCAAAAGTGAACGTCCCTGACCCGCGAGGTGTTTTCGCCCCTCCAGGGCGAACGCTAAACGTTGACCACGCGCGCTCTATCATCTCTGGATGCCTGACGACTTCTGGACGTATGCGTTCCTGTGCGCCTGTGCGTTCCTCGCGGGGGTGATGAACTCCGTCGCGGGCGGCGGGACGCTACTCACATTCCCCGCGCTCGCGGCGCTGCTCAGCGGGGCGATGGCGAACGCCACGAGTACCGTCGCGCTGTTGCCGGGGTCGTTTGCTGGCGCGGTGGGGTATCGCAAAGAGTTGTGGGAGTGTCGGCGGTTCGTGTTGCGGATGATCGCGCCGAGCATCGCGGGCGGGTTCCTCGGCGCGTGGCTGGTGGGGAAGAATAAGGAGTTGTTCGACGTGCTCGTGCCGTGGCTCATCCTCACGGCCGCGGTGCTATTCGTGGTGCAGGCGCCGCTCTCGAAGTGGGTTAAAGCGCGAGCCGCGGCGGAAGGCTCGCAACCGGAACACCACGAACCGAACTGGGTGACGCAGGCGCTCGTGATTGGCTTTCAGTTCCTGGTCGCGGTGTACGGCGGGTACTTCGGCGCGGGGATCGGCATCCTCATGCTCAGCGCGCTGGGCTTCATGGGCGTGGGCAACATCCACCGGATGAACGCGGTGAAGACGTGTCTGGCGGCGGCGATCAACGCGGCGAGCGTGGTGGTGTTCGTTCGCGCCGATCTGGTCGATTGGCGATACGCGCCGGCGATGGCCGTGGCCGCGATTCTGGGCGGCTACACCGGGGCGCGGGTCGCGCGCCGGTTGCCCACGAGCCACGTCCGCTACGCCGTCATCGTGGTCGGCTTCGGGATGGCCGCGTACTACTTCGTCAAGAAGTACGTGTAGGCCCGCTCGCAGAAGCCCGTTCCCGCGAGCATGCCCACAAGCATCCCGAACGTCATTCCTGCGAAGCTGGCCGCAACCGCAACAGTCATGTTCGCGGTCTGGAGCTGCGCCGCGCACCATCCGCCCACGAGCATTCCCAACACCATGCCGACGTTCCCGCCGGTCCACATCGCGACCGAGTGACAACGGGTTGTCACCGAGCCTCGCCCGAGCCATCGCATCGCGACGTTCGCGAACGCCACCATGCCGACCCACATCCACGGCTTCATCACGCCGCCGCGCATGGCTTCTACGCATAGGCAGCAACCGTGGTCGTGCAAAGCCGCGAAGCTGTTGTCGGCCCACCAACCGAGCAGCATTCCGAGGTTGCCGAGCGTGAGCATTCCGAAGCACATGTCCGCCCAGTGCGGGAACACGTAGCGGTGCCACAGGAACGCAATCGCGGCCCCCGCGAGCGCGAACGCGCCGACGGTGATCGCGGCCACGAGAGGGTCTCGCAACGGCGCGAGGAGCAGCAGGAAGACGCCGCCTTGCAGCGCGAACGCAACGGCGTGGGTGAAGGAAAGCAACCCCTCCCCAACCCCTCCCCTAAGAAGAGAGGGGCTTAAAACAGAAGACAGCGTTCGCGCCTCTGTGTTTGGTTCTGCTCCCCCTCCCTTCTTAGGGGAGGGGGTTGGGGGGAGAGGTTCTTCGCGCCCCACCCGCGTAGACGAGAATATCAGCGTGAGGCTCGACACCACCATCAACAGCGCCGCAACGACTGGGTGAAGCACGCCCGACGCGGCGAGCGTCATGCCGACGAGATTGTAGATCACCGCGCGAGCGAGGTTCACTCGCACGGCATGCACGGCGTCGCGGCTCAGTTCGATGGCCCACGGCAGCGCGCGAAGGTCGGAGCCGTAGAGCGTAACGGGGGCCGCGCTGACCGCGAGGTCGGTCCCACTTGAGAGCGCAACACCGACGTGCGCCACCGCAAGCGCCGAGGCATCGTTGATGCCGTCTCCGACGAACAACACTCGCCCACCTTCGACGGCCGCGCGTTTGTCGTCCGGGAGCATCCCGCCGCGCGCAGAAGGAAGGCCGAGCGATTCCGCGCGTTCTGGCGCGTCACCGGTTAGCACTTCGACTGACAGCCCCAGTCGCGCGAAGTGTGCGATTGCTAGCGGCGTGGAATCGCGCAAGCGTTCCGCCAGCGAAGCGACTCCCACGAGTTCGCCGTCAACGGAGACGTGAATTGTCTTACTCCCCCTTCCCTTTAGGGAGGGGGGTTGGGGGGGTAGGTCTGCGCCGATGCCAATCTTGATCTCGTGACGTCTTCCATCCACTTCCACCAACTCCGCGACCACGCCACAACCGGGCACAGCCACGAGGGACATCACACGCGGCTCTTCGCCCGGCGCGAACGGTCGTGGCAACTCCGCAAACGGCTTCGCGACCGGGTGGTTGCTCCGCGCCTGCACGAGCGAAAGCCAGCCGAGCAACTTTGCGCGTTCCGTGCCGGTTGAAGTCGTCTCGATGTCCACGAGCGCGAAGCGGTCTTCGGTCAGCGTGCCGGTCTTGTCGAACATCACGCGACTGACCGTTGCGAGACGCTCGATGGCGTCACCGCTCTTCACGATCACGCCGCGTTCCGCGAGGCGGTTGAGCGCGGACCAGATCACAACGGGAGTCGCCAAACCAATCACGCACGGGCACGCGACCAGCAGCACCGACATCGCGTTGAACAGCCCGGATTCCCACCCGGTGAAGAACGTCCAGAACGCGAACGTCCCGAGCGCGACGAACACCACCAGCGGAAGGAACCACCGACCCAGTCGGTCGGCACGGCCCTGCAGTGACAACGGCTTGTCACTCGCCCTCGCCTCTTCAACAGTCGCGAGCAAGCGGTCGATTTCGCGCTCGGTGCCGAAAGTGGTCGCGACAATACGAAACATCGCGTCGAACGACGCGGACCCGGCCAGCACACGATCCCCGGGGCGGCGCACCACCGCGAACGGCTCACCGCTCACGATAGCTTCCGATACGAACCCGACGCCTTCGCGAATCACGCCGTCAACAGCGATCAGTTCGCCCGGGCGCACTTCGACCACATCACCAACTCGCACTTCCGCGACCGGTGTGTGCCGCGTGAAACCCGCTTCGTCCACGAGCCGGCACGCACAAAGTCGATTGCTCCAGGCGCGCGAACTCGCCAGCGCCGCGGCCTTTGAACGCGAGCCGATCACCTTCCCGAGCGTGTAAACGACGAGCAGAACCGACACGACCTCGAAGTAGACCTTCCCGCGACCGGTGACGTGTGCTTGTAGCGACGCGCCGAGCGCGCCGGTCATCGTGAGCAAAAAAAGTGCTTCGATGGTGAGCCGGCCGCGGCGGAGTTCGCGCCACGCTGTACGAACAAGAGGCCCGCCGAGGAGCAGTGCGACTAGCACCGTGCCCGCGAAGATCGCCCACTGCGTGAAGGCACGGACCGGCAGGGGTACATCGTCGTGGAGGTTCAGCGCGAGGCCGAAGATCATCGACTGCCCGACGACCAGCACACCGATTCCGAGGCAAAGCCCCAGACCGCCCGACGTGCCGCGAGCGTTCGCGGGAGAAGTCCCACAACACGAAGTTTCCGCGCACGACTGCTCACCAATGCGGAGACACCCGAAGCAGCAGTACAGCGGTGCGGTGCGGTCGGCGGCACGGCCAGCGTGCCCGCTTCCGGTGATTGGCCCGTTACAGTTTGCGCAGGTAGGCATTGGTGTGAAGGTGGCAGGAGACAGGTATCAGGATTTGGAAGTGAAGAGAACGGGCGAATGGTTTGGTTCGCGGTGCGAACCTTTCGCCCTCCGACTTCATCGGGATTGTGACTTCCCTCGAGCCGAAATGGGAACTTGGTTGTCGCGCGCCGACTTCACTTCTTCGGCGTGGGAGGATCGGCGTAGTCGCGCGGGAACTTGTCCAGCAGCTCGGCGGTCGTGACTGAGTCTCGCTTCCCGTCCTTTGCGCGGGCGGCGCGCACGATCGCGGCCGTGATCGCGGGTTTCTTGTCGTCAGGGTCGGCCTTGTTCGACCACGTGTTGCGAACGTAGGTCAGCACGCCCGCGATCTCGTAGTCCTTCAACTGCTCGGAGTGCGCGGGCATCGCCGCGGCGCCCCAGGACGTTCGCGGTGCCACCGTCGACTTCACCTCGATCGGCCCTTTCAAACCGTACAGGACGATGCGCGACAATCGCGCCGCGCCCGCCTGATCGCCGGCGACCCAGTTGGAACCGTCGAGCGGCGGGATGTTCTCGGCCGGCTTTCCGACTCCTTCCGGCAGGTGGCACGCGGCGCAAATCGCGAGGTACTTCTTGCTCCCGATCGCTTTGAGTTCCTCGACCGTTTGCGGGTCGGGTTCGGGTGCGACCGCAGCGACCGGCAGCGCCACCGGGTTCGGTTCGTCGTACACGTCGGCGCGGAAGTCGGCGGAGTTCGCGCCGATGTAATACCCGCCCCACATGAGCAGCGCGCCGCACACGATCGCAACCCAGAACGGCACCGGCTCGAACCCGTCACGCGGCTCGGCCTGTTCGCGCATCAACACGCCATGCATGCCCTGTACGGAATCGGAGCCGCCGGCGCCGGCTTCGTCGCGACCCTCGGGGTTGTCGTCCACGCCGTCCGCGGTGAGCATCACCGGGTCGTTCATCTGTGTCATGTGCGAACGGTGCAAGTCTTGAACGGAGTCGCCGCCGGTCGGAACCACCGGCGCGTCGGTGTTGATTGGGCCGTCGTTCGGGTTCGGCGTACTCATTCGTTCGCCTCCGGCAGCGGGAACTCGGCCTTTCGCAGCGCCAGCAAATACGCGACCAACGCCTCGCTGTCCGCGTTCGGAATCACTTGATACTCTTCTTCCGGCGTCGTGAGCCAGAACTCCAACAGCCGCATCTTGCCTTCCGGCGTTTTGATGTCGATCGAAGCCGGTTGGCCCGCGGTCCACTGCGCGACCAGCACGTCGCCGTGGTTCGCGAGGATTGCGTTCCATTCCTTCGCGCTGGGGCGCCACCGGTAACCGGGATCGACGGTCCACTCTCGCGCTAGTGACAACGCTTTGTCACTGCGATTGCCGACGATCTTTTCGCGGGTGTAGAAGAACGCGAACGACGGCATGATGCTCCACGCGTTCGCGGATCGCGGGTTGAAGAGGTGCGTGTGGTGCCACGGTTCGGACGGGTTCCGCACGCCGATGTTGGCGAGGTCTGGGCCTGTGCGCATCGTGCCGAGCATGGTCGGGTTGTCGTAGATGTAATCGCGCGACACGGTGCGCCGCAGACCGTAACTGCGCCGGATGTCGGCCCCGGTACGGTACTCGCCGTTCGCGTCCCACCAGTCGCCGAATTTGACGCTGCGCACCTGTTGCGTGTGGCAGTACATGCAGCCGTTGTGTTGATAGACTCTCATGCCCGCGAGCGCCAGCCCTTGCAGGGGTTGCGGGTACGGCACGTCGCCTTCTTCCTTGGTGTACGGCTGTTCGTTCCCGAGTTGCTGGAACGGGAATACGACCAGTCCCAGCCAGCTCGACGAGAACGTGAGCAGCGCGCCCAGGAAGATCACCATCCCGCGATCCATCTTTGCCTCCGAAGAACCTACCCCCCGGCCCCTCCCTAAAGGGAAGGGGGGCCGGGGGGGTAGGTCGCTTGCGGTTCCACGAAGAGCGTCGGGCCGCCGCTGCGCTGCTTGCCCCACCCAGCCAGGTTCATCACGAACGAGATCGCAAACGCGATATGCCCCGTCGTGAGCAACAACCCCGCGAGCGATCGCGTCAACAGGTGCGGCTGCGTGTACATCACGATCCGCGCGAACGGTATATCGGGATTGTTCATCATGCGACCCTGCCACCACCCACCAATTGAGAGCGCCGCGAAGTACGTCGTGATGCCCACCGCGGCGCACCAGAAGTGAATGCGGATCAACACACTACTGACCCACTCGCGCCCGGTGAGCCTGGGGATCATGTAATAAAAGAGGCCGAAGAAGATCATCGTGACGAACGCATACGCGCCGAGGTGCGCGTGCGCGACGATGTAGTGTGTGAAGTGGGCCGTCTTGCTCACTTCCTTCAGCGCCATCAGCGACCCCTGGAAGCTGACCAGCGTATACGCGATCGCGCCGAACACGGTGAACCGCAGTGCCGGGCTGTACCGTAGTCGGTGGAAGTGCCCGAGCAGCGTCATGTGGTGGTTGATTGCCACCGCGAGCACGGGAATGAACATCATCATGCTACCGACGGTACTCGCGGTCGCGAGCCACGCCGGGATCGGGCCACCGATCAGGTGGTGCATTCCCGCCCACGAGTAGAACAGCGCGAGCGACCAGAACCCGATGATGCTCAGGTAGTAGCTGTGAATCGGCCTGCCGATGATCTTCGGAATCAGATAGTACGCGCTGCCGAGCGCGACCGGCGTGAACCACAAGCCTAACACGTTGTGCCCGAACCACCAATTCACGATCGGCTGCACCACGCCGGTCACTGGCGCCCAGAAGATCGTGAATTGCGCGACCAGATAGAGCCACGGGAACCAGAAGATCGCACCGAGAATGTACCACTGCGTGACGTATAGGTGCGGTTCGCGGCGCCGCCGGAACACCGCGACCGTCCACGCCGACACAATACCCAGCGCAGCGACGAAGAACGGCGGCGCGTAGGGCGGCGCGTCGAGCCATTCCACCGACTGCCCGGCGCCGAAGATGATGCCGAACACCGCGAGGAACACGCCGATATTCCACAAGGCGCCCGCGAGGTAGAGCATCTTCGGGTACATCAGTTCGGCGCGCGACAGCCTGCACATGAGCCACAAACAAGCGGCGACCGCCGCGAGCGACGCCCAGCCGATGCCGACTGACTGGAGGTGCGCCATCCGCACGCGGCCGAAGGTGAGTTCCGGGCTGCCGGTGAGGAAGTACGGGATGTGCAACTTGAACGACGCGATCAGCGCTAGCATCGACCCCATGAGCAGCCAAAACACCGCGCTGGACGCGAAGACCAGTACCGGTCCGCGGCACGACGCGTCGATCGCGGCGCGCTCGGCCGCGGACTTCACGCGGTCGTGCCGGACTGGTTCGGGTGCGGTCATCACGGGCATGTCGGGTCGATCTCGTTGCGAGTTCGCGCGACCCCTGCGGGGTCAACGCTAAACGGCGGTAGGTTCACCACGGCGCAGTGGCTTCTTCGACTTCAACGTTTATCCCAGGGAACGCATCGGTCGCTTCGCCGACGGGTTCGTCAGGGCCAAAGATCGACTTCGAGCCTTGATCGAAGTTGTCGAACTGACCGTCGCGGAATGCCCAGCCGAGCGCGATTGCGGCCGCGCCACCGAACAGCACGATCGACCCGACAACGGTCGCGAGGAGGGCGATATCGGGCGGGGTCACGGCTTCTTCTCCTCTTTCTTCGGCTCGTCCTTCTTCGATGGCGGAAGTGGCTCGGGAGTCGGGAACGGCATCCTGTCGTTCGGCCCTTTGAGCGTGCCGAGCAGTTCCCCGCGCGCCTTCTCGCGCGACATCTTCGCGCCGACCCCGTTGAGCGCCGCCTCGTTCCGCCCGTTCACCTCGTCGAGCTTCGCCGCAGCGTCCGGTTTGGGTTCGCCCGCCGCTTCCGGATTCAAGGTGTCCGGCGCCTTCGGCAGCGTCGTCACGAACCACATGAGGAACAGGAACGCGAACAGCACGCCCGCAGCCAGACCCACCGTAATAAAAGGGAAGGTTGGGGCGTCTTGGGACGCAGCGTTGTTGGGACTGCTACTCATGGTGGCCCTGCGTCTCGCATCTCGTCATCGCTGCTTTTGGCCCCCTGCGGGACCAACGCTAAACGACGGCCGTTCAAGGCGTCTCGTTCTCGTATCCAATGGCTTCGTTCAGGCGCGCGTCGCGAATGGGGATCAGCGGCAGGTTCATGAAGCCCCACACGGCGGACAGCAGCACCACGCAGAACATGCACACCGGTGCGGCCACGTCCAGCCAGTGGAAGTGAGCCGTGTCTTGATGCAACACCGGCATCACTTGCCAGTAGAGATCATATGCGTGCATCACCAGAATCCACGCGCTGATGAGCGCGAGCCAGAACGGGGACCGCTTGTGCGCTCGCGGGAGCAGCAGGAAAAACGGCACCACGAAGTACAGGATCGGCAACAGGATGCTCAGCATGTACCAGCTCCCGTTGCGGCGGAGCAGGTAGAACTGCGTTTCTTCGGGCACGTTCCCATACCAGATCAGGAAGTATTGCGCGAACGCGATGTACGCCCAGAACACCGTGAACCCGAACATGATTTTCGCGACATCGTGGAGGTGTTCCATCGTGATCGTGTTCCGCAGAAACCCCGCGGCGCGGAGCGACAGCACGACCAGCACCACCGTGGCGAGCGAGCCGCGAATCCCGCCGGCCCAGAAGTACACGCCGAAGATGGTGCTGAACCACGAGTATTGGAGGCTCATCAGGATATCGAACGCAAAGAACGTGCTTGTGAGGCCGAGTAACGCGACACCCGACGGCGCCCACCATTGCATCTTTCGCGTCAGCGCGATTCCGCCCACCGCGTCTTGCTTCACGGACCAGTTTCGCATCGCGACCGAGTATCCGATCCACGCCGCGAAGTAGATCGCGAGCCGCGCCAGGAAGAACCACGTGTTGAAGTACACGTGCTTCACATGCCACAGGTGTTGCAAGTGCCCGTCGTTCGGCGCTTCGGCGTGAACGAAGTTGTACCACGCGTGCAGTTTCCCCGTGAGTGTGCCGACCAGTACTGGCACGAACAACACCGCGAGCGGCAGGATCGCGCGGTTGATGTTCTCGAAGACGCGCCGCAGCCCCACCGACCAACCGGCATCCGCGACGTGGTGGATCAACGTCCAGAACAGCGCCCCGAGGGCGATGTCGAGCGCGAACACGTAGCCGAACAGGTACGAGTGGTAGAACTGTTTTGGGTTCGCGAACAGCCCGACGAGGAGCAGCAGTCCTGTGCCGAGCACGACCGCGATGAGGACGCGAACGCCGCCCGCGAGCGCGTCGCCAACCGGCGCGACGCTATCCGGTAGCCCTGCGGGGTATGTGAGTGGCGGGGTGCCACTATCGCCGTCGTTGGGAATGCTCACGCTGCTCATCGGCTTTTGTGTTTTTGTAGGACAGGCTTCCAGCCTGTCATTGATGGGACAGGCTGGAAGCCCGTCCTACTTTAGTGGATTTCCATACGCGAACTGCAACTCGCGCACGTAAGCCACGATTGCCCACCGATCCATCACGTCCTTGATCTGATGACCGTAGCCGGGCATCGCGCCTTTGCCGTTCACCACGGTGTTGAACAACTGCCCGTCGGCTTGGGCCTGAACTTCTGGCGTAAGCACGTTCGCGGGCGGGACACTCAGGCCGTAAGCGCCGACGATGCCGTAAGCGAGTTCACCGCTGCCCCCGCGCCCGCTCGTGCCGTGACACACCGCGCAGTTCCGGTTGTACTGAACCTGACCACGTTTCAGGAGCGGCTCCCACCCGCTGGCCTTCTCGACCGCTTGCGGCGGGATGTTGTTCACGAAGTAGCCCTCGCCGGTCAACTTGCCGGCTTCCCACTTCGGCCCCGCGACCGTGCCGTCGGGGCGTTTCGCGCTGGTGTCCGCGATGCCGAAGTAGTACCGCTTGTCGGCCTTCAGGAAGTCCGGGTTCGGGGTGTCGTGACGGCCCGCGTCGGCCGCGTAGTCGGTGCCGTCGAACGGAATCGTGTCCATCGGCGGCAACCGGTTGCTGCGGCCGTCCGCGAAGTATTTGCTTTGCCCCTGGCTCGTGTACTTCGCCTGATACTTCATGTCGAGGAACAGGTGCCACGGGCGCGAGTCGCTCTTCTGCCCGCGGAAGCCCAGCACCACCACCGCCAAACTGAACGTGCCGAACAGCGCGGTGAACATGTACAGGTACGACATCACGCGCCCGCGCTTGCCGAGCCACGACGCAAACACGGTCACGCCGAGCAGCAGCACGGCGATGCCGACAATCACGGCCAGCACCGTGTTCATGAACGCGTTCGGGTCGATCGAGTACATACGTGTGAACCTTGAAGAACCTCTCCCCCAACCCCATCCCCTAAGAAGGGAGGGGGAAAAAGGCATCCGTTCGCTGCCGCTCACGGTTTCACAAGGTGCGGCGCGAGTCCCACCGCTTGTCCCCTCCCTTCTTAGGGGAGGGGGTTGGGGGAGAGGTTGCCTTTACGCCTCCACCACCGCCACGTGCTTGCCGCCGAGCGACTCCAGAAACGCACGCGTTTCATCCGGGTTGAACTTCGCGTCCGCGGCCTCGATCGTCAGAAAGAACCCGCCTTGTGTGGCGCGGCCGAACGTCGGGTGACTGTCGAGCGGGTGGAAGAACTTCGGCAGGCCACACAGCCCGATCAGCGCGAATAGCGTGAAGAACCCCGCGAACAGCACCGTCATCTCGAACAGCACCGGCACGAACGCTTCCCACGATCGGTATTCTTTCCCGCCCACGATGGTCGGGTAGTAGTACGCCATCAGGTAGAACTGCAGTGATGCGGCGGTGGCGAGGCCGGTGAGCGCGCCTGCGAGCGTGAACAGAGGCAAGCGACTCCGCGTGCGGCCGATCGCTTCCTTCATCCCGTGGATGTAGAACGGCGTCCACGCGTCCAGGTGCTTGTAGCCCGCTGCGAGCGCCCGCTTCGCGGCTTCGAGCAGGTCGCTCCCGTTGGCGAACTCCGCGACCACACCCCAGGGCTTGCCCGTGCCGCCGGGGTTCGGAATGAACGCGGGCACCGGTTCCGGCGATGGTTTCACTTCCGTGGCCGGTCGCGATGGCAGGCCGTAAGACGCGGCCAGCGCGTGATCCGGCGTCGGGTACTCGCCGTCTTCGCCCTTGAGGTAACTCTCGTCGGGGTGGAACTCGGACGGCGGGATGGGGTGACCCGCGGCCTCTTCGTCGAGGTGGGAGTAAGGCGGGTTTGCCATCGGCAGCACGCCCTTCACTTCGGCAATGGCGACCATCGGCAGCAACCGAATGAACAGCAGTGTGAACGTGAAGAACAATCCGAAGTCCCCGATCATCTGCAACCAGTCCACCCACGTCGGGTGGAATTGCCCCCACGACCCGGGCAGGAAGTCGTGGTGGAGCGACTGCACGATGATAACGAACCGCTCGTACCACATCCCGACGTTCACGAACGTGACGATGATGAGTACGAACCACGGCGTCTGACGACACCATCTGATCCAGAACACTTGCGGGATGAAGAGATTACACGTCATCATCACCCAGTAGGCCCACGTGTAATCTCCATCAAACGCGCGGTTCTTGAAAGTCTGCCATTCATACGGGTTCCCGGAGAACCACGCGATGAACAGCTCCATGCAGTACGCGTAGCCGACGAGCGTTCCAGTTGCGAGGATGAATTTACACATCACATCGATGTGCTTGATCGTCACCACGTTTTCGAGTTTATATGCGGCTCGAGCCGGGATCATACATTGCAGCACCATCGCGAACCCACCGAAGATCGCCCCCGCGACGAAGTACGGCGGGAAGATGGTTGTGTGCCACCCCGGAATCAGCGACGTGGCGAAGTCGAAACTCACGACCGAATGAACGCTCAACACCAGCGGCGTGCTGAGACCCGCGAGCATCAAATACGCGACTTCGTAGTGACGCCAGTGGCGCGTGCTGCCGCGCCAGCCGAGCGACAGGAAACCGAATATCATCTGGCGCGTGCGGCTCTTGGCCCGATCGCGGAGCGTGCCGAGATCGGGCAGGAGACCGATGTACCAGAAGATGAGTGAGATTGTGAAATAGGTTGAGATCGCGAAGAAATCCCACAATAGCGGCGAACGGAAGTTCTGCCAGATATGGTTCGCGTTGGGGAGCGGAATTGAGAACCAGACGTACCAGAACCGGCCGACGTGGATTCCTGGATAGATGAACGCGCAAATCACAGCGAACAGCGTCATCGCCTCACTGAAACGATTGATTGATGTGCGCCACTTCTGTCGGAACAGGAACAGGATCGCGGATATAAGTGTGCCAGCGTGCCCGATACCGATCCAGAACACGAAGTTCGTGATATCGAACGCCCATGCGACCGGGACGTTGCTGCCCCACACGCCTACACCGGTCGAAATCAAGTATGTTGCGGCTAGCACGCCGCCGCACAGCAGTGACGACGTGATGAGCAACGCGGGCCACCACCAGTACGGTTGCGGCTTCTCGGTGATTTCGCTGATCTGGGCGGATACCGAGTCGTAGTCGGCCGGACCCCACACGAGCGGGATGCGCGGCAGCGGGTCCGGGAACTTCGACCCGGTGTGCGCCTCGTGTGTGCGTGGGTCAGCAGCCATCGTCGAAAACGCCCTCGTTTGCCCTCGTTTAGCGTTGGTCCCGGAGGGCCAATGCGACCCCTTCGGGTCCGGCGCTAAACGATGGCCGTTTAGCCCAACATGTCCTGATTAATGTTCCTGATCCTGGGCAAATAGCTCGTGCGCGGCTTCGTGTTCAGTTCGCCCAACAGCAGATACTCGCTCTCCTTCAATTTCTGCTTCGCCACCTTACTATTCGGATCGAGTAGGTTGCCGAAGGTGATGGCTTGCGACGGGCACGCCGACTGGCATGCGGTCACGATGACACCATCGGGAACAATCACGCGACCGAGCGCGTCGAGATCGTAGCCGGCCGACTTCGGGTTCTTCGGCATCTTGTACGACGACAGCGAACCGTCCGCGGTCCGGTAGCTGTTGTCCGTTTCGATGGTGCGTCGGTCCTGGGCCACTTCCGTCGCGGCGATCTTCGCCCCATATTTTCCGCGTTCGATGCGCTGCACACAGTATGTGCATTTCTCCATCACGCCGCGCATGCGAACGGTCACGTCCGGGTTCTTCTGCATCTTGAGCGTTTCGGGAACGCCACTATCGACGAAACTCGTGCCGCCGCTCGCGAACGGTGTCGGCACGCGAAGTTCGTCCAACTTCCGCTTGTTGAAGTCGAACCAGTTGAACCGCCGCACCTTGTACGGGCACGCGTTCGAGCAGTACCGCGTCCCGATACACCGGTTGTAGACTTGCAGGTTTAAGCCTTCGGGGCTGTGAACGGCCGCGTTCACCGGGCACACCTGTTCGCACGGTGCGGCTTCGCAGTGAACGCACGCGACCGGTTGCGACACGATTCGCGGGTTCTCCTCTGCGGTTTTGCCGTTGGGTGACGAGAAGTAGCGGTCGATGCGGATCCAGTGCAGTTCGCGGTTGCGCTTGATTTCGTGCTTACCAACGACCGGAATGTTGTTCTCGGCCTGGCACGCGAGCATGCACGCGGTACAACCGGTGCAAGCCGAGAGGTCGATCACCATTCCCCATTGGAACTGGCTGTCGAGCAACTCTGGCCGCGCGAGGTCGAGCGGGAATCTTTCTTGCTTCTCGCGCGCCGGCGCTGGCGGTTGCTGCTTGTTCCCGTAGCCGCCCTGGAACTCCTTCTTCAGCATCTCTTCCGTGATGTGTGCATCAGGGGCGATGCCTACCTTTAAGTCGTGAGCGTGGTGGACGCTCGCCTTCGGCTTGTGGCTAACAGAAGGCGAGTTTACCTCGCGCACGATGTCGCGGCCTTCGGGGATGACGCCGTGCTCTTGCGTGGTAACGACGTCCACCTTGCGGCCGGTTTTCTTCAGTTTGCAATAGGTCGCGGTGTGAAGGGCGGTCGAACGACGCAGTGGGAACACGTCCGTTCCGCCACCGTAGGGGACGTGCGAAATCCGCATGTCGCCGAACTGCCCGAAGCTGAGCGCGACCGAGTAATCTGCCTGTCCCGGCAGCACGAACGCGGGCACGTTGATCGCCGATTCGCCGCGTCGAACCTCAATGACATCGCCCGGCGTGATGTCGAACACGCGTGCGGTCGCGGGGCTGAGGAGAGCGGCATTGTCCCACACGAGTTTGGTGATCGGGTCGGGCATCTCCTGAAGCCACGGGTTCATCGCGAACCGGCCGTCGCCGAGCGCGTAGGACGCGTGGAACGTGACTTCGATGTCGTCCCGTGAAGGCACGTGAACGGGCACGAGTATAGGCACGGGCGCAGGTGCGTCGGGCGGTTCTTTCTCGGGCAGATACGTCGCCAGCGATTTGGTCACGCCCGCCTTATTCGCGCCCACACCCTTCGGCGCGCGAACCTTCTCGTCATGCTTCGCGAAGCCGATCGCCTTCGCCTTGTCCACATCGACCGGGAAGAACCCAACCTGCTTGTAGCGGTTGAATTGTTCGTCGAATGTCGGTGCCGTGATCGCCAGTCCGCTGCGATCCGCGAACGCTCGCCGAACGTAACCGTAACCAGCCTTCTGCGCGGCGCCGTAAGAAGTTACCGGTTTGCCGTCCGCACCGGGCGCCTGCGTGAGCAGCGCGAGCACTTCCAACACGGTACGACCACCGCGCGGGGGCGGGGCCGCGTCGTCGCTCCCGCTCTTGCCGCTGTTCAGTGGCGCGATTAGCGGTTGCACGCAGCACAACGAACCGTCGCCGGCTTCGGTGTCGCCCCAGCCTTCGAGGAAGTGCGCGAGCGGGAGGTGCCAGTCGCACTTTTCGGACGTGTGGTCGAAGAACAGCCCGAGCCTGAGCTTCTGGGCAACCTTCTGAAGTTCCTCGTTGAAGCGGAGGTCGCTCGGCGCATTGAACGAAGGATTGCCTCCCACAATGAGCAACGTGCCCACGCGGCCCAATGCCATCTCCCCGACGAGGTCCGTCAGCGACTTGTCGGTTTGCTCGATGGGCGGATCGCGGAACTCGGCCAAGCCCGCCGCGTAGTTCCCGAGCGCGTCGTTCAACGAGTGCGCGACCGCGTGAACCCACGCCGGCTGTCGCGGACCAACTACGATGAGGCCCTTCCCGGCATGTTGAGCGAAGTCTGCCGCGACCGCCTTCACCCACTTTGCGGGGAAGGACACTTCGCCGTGCGGCATCTCCGGTACCACGTCCAACTTCTTGAACGCCTTCGCGTGTGTGGTCTGCAATTCCTTTGCAAGTGCGAGTAGATACGCCCCGACTTGCGAAGCCGGGAGCCGCAACCGGTGATCGGCCATCGTACCGGTGACTGTCCACGTCGATTCCACGACGTACAGCCGGTTCATGTGCGGTAGGTCTTTCCGCTTGGCCGCGAACCCGCGCGAATGAAACACGCCATCGGCTTCACTGCCGAGGAAGTCGCTATCCAGCGCGAGAACGCGATCCGCCCAGTCGAACCGGTATCGCGCCACCAGTTTCGTGCCGAACGCCGCCTCCGCGCCCTTCAGCAATTCGGATGTGTCCACCGCCTCGTAGCTATGCCACGACGCGAGCGGCAGTTTGCCCTTGATCGCGTCGCGCAGTGCCCGCACCGCCGGCGCGGGCGCCTGTTCCGTGAGAACGTAGAAGCCTTTGCCCTTCTCCTTCGCGAGCGTCTCGGCTTCGCCGCGCGCGAACCGGTCGAAGTCTTCCCACTTCCGCGCCGCCCGGCCTTCCATCACGCCGGGGTACTTGTCCGACATCACGCGATCGGGGCTGTAGAGGTCGAGTACCGACGCCTGCGCGTGTGCGTCGGTACTGCCGAGGCTGCATGCGTGCTGCGGGTTGCCTTCGATCTTCGTGGGGCGCCCGTCGTGGCTCTCCACGAGTACCGGAAGCGCGCCGCCGGCACGCGGGATACTGGTCGCGTAGAAGGTAGGTTTGCCAGGAACGATGTGACCGACTTGTTCGTCTGGAACGGCGGAGAACGGAAGGATCTGAATGTCGGGGCGTCGGCACCCGGCCAGACCCGCGAGGCCGAGCGCCGCGGCCGACAGCGCGAGGAACTTGCGTCTATTCAGGTGTGCGGCTTCGGGGTCCTCATCGAGCGGTTCTGCTTCGCCGAGTTCGTCGTACACGTTGGCGAAGCCGGGGAACTCTTCCGACGCGAACGCCCTGAACTCTGGCGTGCTTGCCAGGTGTTCGAGGCTGCGATAATAGGATTGCTGGTCCATGTGAACCTGGTTCTTCGTTTAGCCGAAGGGGAACGCGTCAGCGCCGCGCTCCCCTTCGGGTCGCGGCTAAACGGTTACCTGTGGCACCCCTGACAGTTCATCGGCGGGGCCACCTTCAAGTCCTTCTGGATCGCTGCGCCCACTTCGCTCACGGTCTTCCCGCTTTCGGGCTTCCACTTCAGGTTGGTCACGTCCTTCACGTCTCGCAAGTGCGTGTGTGGGTCGGCGTGGCACTGGAGGCACCAGCCCATCGTGAGCGGTTTGTCGTGTCGCACCACGACCATCTCGTTCACCTGCCCGTGACATGAGACGCACGACACGCCTTTATTCACGTGGACCGCGTGGTTGAAGTAGGAATACTCTGGAAGCTTGTGAACCTTCTTCCACTCGACCGGCCTGCCGGTGTCGAAGCTCGTCCGCACGGGCGCGAGCAGTGGGCTGTTGCCTTTCACGTTCGCTTTCTTCGGATTGTGGCAGTTCATGCACGTCTGCGAACTCGGAACGCTCGCGTGCGGCGACTCGAACACCGACTGATGGCAATAGGCGCAGTCCATGCCGAGGTTGCCAGCGTGCAACTCGTGCGAGAACGGCACCGGTTGTTCCGGCGTGTAGCCGACGCGAGTGTAACTCGGCATCGCGTAGTAGTACCACCCCGTCACAACGAGCGCGACCGCGACCGCCAAGCCGACACCAGCCTGGCGTGCGTGACCTTCGAGTGATCGCGAGAAGATCGCCGGCACGCTCGCGCTCCCGGAATTCGGCCAATTGCTGACTTTGTGAAACCTTTCACAAACCCATCGGAATCATACTAATTGCGCCCGTCAACCGACAAGCACCGCCGTGTAGCGTTCGACCTGGAGGACGCCGCGCCTAGTCCGGGCCACGCACGGCGGGCTTCACATCCTTCAGGAAGAACTCGCGCAAGTTCGCCAGCGCGTTGGCCGACAACGGCGGAATGTCGCTCGCAGCGGCGTTTGCTTGTGCCTGTGTGCGGTTTCTCGCACCGGGGATGATTGTCGTCACCGCGGGGTGATCGAGGCACCACCTCAGCGCGAGTTGCGGCAGCGTGTAGCCATTCGGCACGAGTGGCTTCAACTTCTCGACCATCGCCAGTCCGCCCTCGAAGCCCAGACCCGCGAACGTCTCGCCGACGTTGAACCGCTCGCCGTTGCGGTTGGTGTTGCGGTGGTCTTCAGGGCTGAACGTGGTTGTCGGCGTGTACTTCCCCGCGAGCAGTCCCGACGCGAGTGGCAATCGCACAATGACCGCGACACCTTGCTTCAGACAGCGGTCGAGCAGGCCAGAGATTTCTGGTGTTTGCCGAAAGATGTTGAAGATGATTTGCAGCGAGGCGCAGTCTGGGTGCTTGAGGCACTCTTCCGCTTCGACTGTGGATTCGACGCTCGCCCCGAACCGCGCAATCTTGCCCTCTTGTTTCAGCGCGCGAACGGTATCCCACACTTCGGCGTGCTTGAGTTGCTCTATCGGCAGGCAGTGGAGTTGTGTGAGGTCGAGTCGCTCGATGCCGAGTCGCTTGAGTGAGTTCTCGGTGTGTTCGCGGATCGTCTTCGGGTCGAAGTTGCCGGGCCAGCCGGGTCGCGGGAATCGCCCGAATTTCGACGCGATGAAGAAGTCTTCGCGCTTGTAATTCTTCAGAAAACGGCCGATCAGTTCTTCGCTGTGTCCGGCACCGTACACGTCGGCGGTGTCGAGGAGTGTTACGCCCGCTTCAACCGACGCGCGCAACACGTCGAGCGCGTCCGTTTCCGCGACATAGCCCCACTGGTCGCCACCGATCTGCCAGCAGCCCAGCCCGACTTCTGACACGCGCGCCGCGCCGAACTTCCGGTGTTTCATGGTGTGATCCCTCAATGGCGTCCCGCCGTTCGTGGCGTCGCGTCTTATGGCTTCCCCAGGAACCCAAACAGCATAAACGGCGTCGCGATAATAAGGGGCACTGCGAAGATGGTGAGCAGGATCAGACCCGCGTGCTTGGCGAGCTTGTTCATGTGCGGCTCCGGGATCGCGTTGCGGGACACGATACGGATTCGGCGCTAGCGCGTCCGCGAACGGTTGTCGAACGTGTAGTACACCGGGTCGCTGAACCGGCTCTTCCGCGCCGTCTCCGCCGCGATCCCGGCGCGCGGCCCGAACTGCCCCGCGTCGCCGGTGCGCGCGATGGCACCGACCTTCACGAACCCGGCACGCTCGAAGAACGGGTTCGCGCGGCCCATCGCGGTGAGCGTTTCGATCCAGTCGATTGGGCACAGACTGCACGCACGCCGAACGAACTGCGACGCGATGCCGGCGCCGCGATACGTCGGGTGCAGCACCACGCGTTGAAGCAGCCAGAGACGCTCATTGAGCGCCGCGAGCGCGACCGGTGAGCGCGGGTCGGTTAAGCCGAAGAACCGCGTGCGGAGTGAGAGGCTCGCGGCCGGTGTCGCGAACACGCAGATGCCGACCGGTTCTTCGCGGTGCCACAGCAGAATCACGCGCTTCACGAAGGCGAGCCGTCGGCCGCGATAATGCCACCGCGCGAAGTACGGCCAGTCGCGCGCGGCGCCATCGGTGAGTTGCAGTTCGTGAATGAAGGAGACGCTTCGCCTTTGCCGCACCCGGCGCTCGACCTCGATCTCTCCGTCCCCGCGACAGCGCACCAACACATCCGGCGAGAGGTCTTTGATCACGTCCTCATGCGTTGTGGCCGCGAGCAGCCCGACGCCGGTGCGTGTAACCAGTTTCCGCACGTTGAACGCGACCACCGTCGCGAGTGTGCGGTCGAGCGTCGCGGTAAACTCGTCGCAGGCGATCCAGGGAGCACCGCCGCTCGCCAATGCGAACGCGAGCCGGAACCGGTAGCGCTGTCCTTCGCTCAGTTCCGAGGGCATGCGAAGGAGCAATCGCGCCTCGGACAATCCGCACGCCGCGAGCGCCGCGAGTCGGTCTTCGATGTTTCCCGACAGAGTGTCGATGAGCGGTACCTCGGGCAACGGCCGCGCGAAGGCATCGATCGCGCCGAGTTGCGCCATGACCGCTCGCAGCAGCGACGACTTCCCGCTGCCGCTCGGCCCGACGAATAGTACGAGGTCGCCCGACTGAATGTCGAGCGAGAGGTCTTCGCAGACGGTGTGCGGTGGTTCCTGTTCGTGCAGCCCGAACAGGTCCGCGACGGCCGCAGTCGCGAGGCTCCGGCGCTTCGGCCGGAAGTCGTAACGAATGGTGATCGGCGCGAGCATGTGCGATTCCCTTTTGGAGAAAAGTGGTTAGCCGCGACCCGAAGGGGAGCGTTTGCGGCGGATTGGAGGTGAAGGGAACGAGCCAGAAAGTGATCGCTGAATTGTTCGTCTGGTGTGGAGCGTTTCGCGCAGGTGGATTCAAGACGTGCGGCCCGCGAATCGATTCGCGGCCGGGCGAATGCAACTCCCGCGGCGTTACTTCTTCTCGCGCGGCCGGTACATCACGTCGGTTCGCAGCACGTACTTGCGCCCGCGCACCACGCTCGCGCCCGCGTGAAGTTGAAGGTGCTCGAACGCGAGCGCCTTACCCGCGACCGGCCGAACCGCGAAGCGTTGTTGGTCGCTACCGGGCGCGAAGAACACCGTTTCGCCGCCCTCGTCCACGTCGCTCAGGTAGATCATGAACGTGAGTTTGCTTTCCTCGCCGTTGTCACGTGAAACGCAACCGTCGAGGTGCGGGGCGAACTGCTCGGCGGTGTCGTAGCGGTAGAACCGGAACCGCTCGTGTAGGCCGCACGCGTCCCAATCGGCGCGGCTCGCGGGCAGCACCGGTGCGAGCCGTTGCCACAGCCACGCAGCGAGCGTCGCGTCTTCGAGGAACGCGCGCGCGTTGTTGCGCAGTTGCGGAACCAGTTCGCCGCCCACGCCCGCCGCGACGTAGCCAATGGCTTCGCTGCGTGCGATTAACTGCTCGCACTCCGGGCGCGAAATGAAGTCGTGAACGACGAACACGTTTTCCGGGTCGAGGGCTTCGAGTTGCATGAGAGGCTCATGAGCGATCAGTGGGCGGTCGGAGAGTCGTTGACAGTGTTGAAGCCGGATGCGAACATTCTACTTAGATTCGTCAGACGCGCCCGTGGTGAAACGTCGCGTTTTGGCTTCGTTGCTCTTTCAAACATCCATCGAGGTTCGTCATGAGGCCGCTCTCCCGGCGCCCGCGACGCGGGTTCACGTTGATCGAGTTACTCGTCGTCATCGCGATTATCGCCATTCTAATTGGACTGCTCCTCCCCGCGGTGCAGAAGGTGCGCGAGGCCGCCGCCCGCATGAAATGCACGAACAACCTCAAGCAGATCGGACTGGCGCTCCACAATTATCACGGTGCGGTCGAACGCTTCCCCTACGGCCAAATCGCGGACCCAGCGGGGGGCGATGGCGACTCAAGGCTCTTTGGGTCGTGGATCCTCCAGATTCTGCCGCACATGGAACAGGACAACGTGTTCAAGCAGTTCGTCGGCACGTCCGCGTGGTGGCAGGCCCCCAACCAGACGGTGCGCGCGAACAAGCTGCCGATGTTCCTGTGCCCCTCGGACATCGACGCGCCCACCTTCAACACCGCCCAGGACTTCGGTGCCCGCGGGAACTACGCCGCCAACATTGGCATCGGGACGTGGAACCGCACCATCCCCACCACCACCGCCGCCGGTGGCTACCAACCCGGTCTCACGGTCCGAGGCGTGTTCCTTCACGGCAACTTTCCGATTTCGATCGGAAAGATAACGGACGGGACTTCAAACACAGCGGGGGTGTCGGAGATCCGCAAGTCGCCAAACAACGACTCGCGCGGCGCGCTGTTCGCGGACACCGGGTGCGTTCAGTACACGCACAGCTTCCTGCCGAACGCGAACGTGAGCGACCGCACCGAGCGGTGCGCCGCGGGCCCCGGAACGCCCTGTGTCGGAACCGGGAACTTCGGCACGTACCAACTCACCGCCAAGAGCACCCACACCAACGGCGTGAACCTGGTGATGATGGACGGGTCCGTGCGGTTCGTGTCCAACAACGTCGATGTGATCGCCTGGCAAGCGGCTGCCAGCCCGGCGGGTGGCGAGGTCGCCCAACTGCCGTAACGGTCTGTGATTCGCTCTCGTTGTGACGCACGTGCGCCACAACGTCGGTTCACGCAACCGCGCCTTGTCTCACCGTTCACCGCACAGGGGAGAATCCGTTCATGGCTGGCATTTTGGTGACTCGCGGCGTCGTGGGCGGCATTCCCACGCGAGGGATTCTCTGGGTTTTGCTCTGTGTCGGAGTTGTCGGGTGCGGGAACAAGAACGACGGTCCCAACCCGCCTCGCGTGCGGGTAACCGGGCAGGTCTTTCTGGACGGCCAACCGGCTCCGGGCGGGGTCATCGTGTTCCTCCCGGTCGGACCCGGTCAGTTGCAGGCGCAAGGGATCATCCAGGAAGACGGAACGTTCGTGATCGCGGGAGCGGACGGGCCGTCTGCTGGGGAGTACAAGGTCGAGATCGAGTGTTCAAAGAAGACAGGTCGGAGGGTGAAGAGCATGAGCAGTTCGGACGAAAGCGGGATGATCGACGAGCGCGTGCCGGTGATCCCCAGCAAGTACAACTCCCAGACCACACTCCGGCAGACCATTACGCCCGGCGACAACGTGCTGGAGTTTAAACTGGACTCGAAGTGACGAGAAGAACCTCTCCCCCCAACCCCCTCCCCTAAGAAGGGAGGGGGAGAAAGGATCGTCTCGCTTGCGCTCGCGACTTCCGACACGCCTCTTGGTTCTTCTCCCCCTCCCTTCTTAGGGGAGGGGGTTGGGGGGAGAGGTTCTTCTCTTGGCTCTCAATGCTTCTCACTTCTTGGGTTTCGGTTTGTCCTTGTTTTCCGCGGCGCGCTTCGCTTCCACTTCGGCGGCCTTCTTCACCGCGGTCTTCTGATCGGTACTCAGAATCCCGTCGAGCTTCTTGTCGAACGCGGCGACCACAGCCTCGCCGTATTCCTTGCGCGCCTTTGCCATCTCTTCCGCGTTGCCCTTCGCAGCGGCGAAATTCGCCTGAAAGCCCTCGCCCACTTCGGCCGCGGTTTTCGCGTACCCGTCGTTGATCTTCTCGATTAGCGACTTCTGATCCTTCGTGAGAATCGCTTCGACTTCCTTGAAGAGTTTCTCGGTCGCCTCGGCGCGCTTGGCGGTCGCGGTCGCGAGTTCGTCGGCGGTGGCGTTTGGGTCGTTCTTCGATTTCAGCGCGCGAACCTCCGGGCTGTCCACGGTCGCGGTGCGGGCAGCGAGAATCTTCTCGACCTGCTCTGGGGTGAGTTCGAGTGCCGCCTGAAGCCCTGGCACGAACGCCTTTGCATGTGGGGTCTTCGGGGCGGTCCAGAACGGGAAGTCCTGTAGTTCCGCCTTCTTCTGTGCGAAGGCGGGCGCCGTGAACAGACCAGCCGCGGCCAGGACAAGAACGGTTCGCGTGAACATGGTGTGATCCTCCCTCAACATCAGGGGCGAATTGCCGACGCCATTATTGCCGCGAACGCGCGCCGCGGGTCCATTGTTTTCGCTATATCGCGGGCTACTCACCAACGATCAATCCGAGAATCACCAACACCGCGAACGCGACCAGACATCCGATTGCCGCGCCGTGGCTCACGGCGCCCTTTGCACTGCCCAACCCGAAGTGCGGCCCTTGCCGGTGCCAGAGCAACAGCCCGACCGGAGCCGTTGACAGCCCGAACACCCAAAGGTGCCAGCGTTCGGAACCGTGGCGCAGCATTTCGCCGCAGTCGCCAATGCGGTCGAACGAACCGACACCAATGTACAGACCGTTCGCGAGCAAGCAGAAGCCGGTGAAGAACCGCAGAACGAACGCGCCCGGCATTTTCGCGACGGTCGCCACCAACCAAACGAGGAGCGGCAGAACCACACCGACAATCGGACCGGCCCACACGACGAACAGCGGTGCCGGGTTTTCGGCCAAGTCAGTTCGCGAGATGGTGAGCGGGTGCAACACGACGCGTTCCACGCGACCGCCGGTTAGCGCCGCCCCGCAGAAGTGACCGAGTTCGTGGACCGCTTGCATTCCCAGCCACGAACCGAGAACTGTCGAGCCGATCAGGATAATTTGTCGCACCCGAATCGCCGTCTCCCACAAACGGTAGTCGATCGCGCCACGGTACTCCGAGCAGTTCGGTAACACAAGCGCACGGTCAGAGCTTGAACAGCCGCACCTCCGGGACGAACAGCCCGATCGCAAACCAGATACCCTCGCCGAGCCACATCAGACCGGCGAAGAGCCGGATGCCCTCGGCCGTCCATTCCATCGCCCGAAAGTGGACGAACACCGCCGCGAGCCACGACCCTTCGAGCCAGTCGGCTCCGCCCCAAAAGAGGAGCCACGCCCAGAACAGCGAAGAGAGGAGGAACAAGCCAATCCAAACAGCGACTCCCATTGGCGATCTCCTCGTGAGCAGTGGAACGTGATGCTATTCGGTGTACGCGGCTGCTTATTCGATTCACCACACCCGCGGCTCTCTTCGATCAAGCAGGTAAGCGCAGCCGGTCGCGGCGGCGTCGAGCAGGTCGTCGTGTTCGCCGAAGGGGAACGTCGTCATCTGCTCGAACAACTCGCGCTGCCCGACATCGACCACGCCTCCATCGCCCAGCAACCGGAACGCGCCGTTCTCCACCGCGACACTGAACGCGGACACGCGCGAGCCTTTGTCCGCCGACTGCGTTACGCTCTTCAACTTCGGGCCGAACCGGGTGTGGCGGGCGAGCAAGTCCTTGATGCCGAGGAACGCGGCGTTCGTCTCGAACAGGATCACCGCCGGGTTCCACAACCGGTCGAAGGTGTCGATGAGAGCGACCAACTCCGGCGCCGGCACGCGTCTCGCGGTACATGCGAGAACGCGAACTTCCGGCGCACAGAACCCCTCCCCAACCCCTCCCCTAAGAAGGGAGGGGCTTTGATCGACTCCCCCTCCCTTCTTAGGGGAGGGGGTTAGGGGGAGAGGTCTTCCCGCGACGCGGCCCAACACCGCGAGCGCGGAGCAGTCCGCCTTCGCGGAGGAACTCACGGCCGGATCGACCGAGAGCAACACCGTGTCGTAGTCGGCTGGTTCGCTCCAGAACCGTACCCACGCGGCGCGGATCGGTGTCTCTTCGTCCGCGATCGGCACGAGCCGGTAACCGCGCGCGAACGACGCGCTCCCGATCTCCGCTTTGCGTGCCCGCAGGCGTTCCGGCGGCCACTTCTCGGCCCACACCGGTTCAAGGTTGGGACCGATCGCGCGCCGGAACAGCGCGTACGCGCCGTTCTTCTTGAGGCGGGCGTTGAGGTCGTCAGAGTGCCACGGTGTACACAGCCCCCAGAACCGTCCGTGCGGTTCGAGCAAGTTCATGAGGTTGTTGGTGAAGAAGTCCGAGACGCGATCGCGCTCGGCGCGACTGTGCAACGCGCGAACGTCAACGACATCGTCGCAGATGAGCAGATCGGCTCGCGTCCCGGTGCTACCCGCACCCACACCAAACGCCGCGACGCTCGGGCCGATCGCGTTCGCCGGGCGAGAGATCGTGAACCCTTCAGCGGCCCACGGATGACCTCGACGCAACTGCGGCAGCGCCTTTCGAAGCGCCGCGTTCTGGTTGATGCTGTCGCGCAAGAACCGACTGCGCTCGGCCGCGACCGTGTCCGTCGCGCACACGATCTTGATTCGCAAGCCGGGGTCGCGCCCGAGTTCCCAGAGCACGCGGCAACACAACTGGAAGCTCTTGCCGTGGTCGCGTGGTAGTTCGACCAGCGCCTTCGGGTGGTCGCTGAGGAACTGTTGCAACTCGGCGTGAACCGGCGCCTGAACGATCGGTATGCCGTGCGAATCGGTGAAACACAAGCGGATGAAGTCGTTGATTTCAAACCGCGAGAACGCGACTCTGAGGTGCGAATCCCCGGCGTGAGGGGCACGCGGAGAACCGCAGATTGGTCCGGTGACGTGGGTACTCATATCGTGCCCTCCACGAGCGCGACGTGTGAACGAGCCGACAATCGAACTCTGTGCGAATAGTGAACGCTTGTCAACTTAGGCGAAATGTAATTCGCGCTCGTCGAGAGGGTTTCGGAGATGTCACCCACGGTCACACCGCACGCGGAGGGCGCGGCACTCGCGGTTCGCGTGCAGCCGAAGGCGAAGCGGAACGCGGTGCTTGGCGAACGCGCCGGTGCGCTTCGCGTGTCGGTGACTGCCCCGCCCGAAGACGGACGCGCGAACGACGCGGTGCTCGCGCTGTTACGCGAACACTTCAACCTTCAGCGGTCGCAGATTGAGTTGTTGAGCGGTCCGACGAACCGGAACAAGGTGATCCTCGTTCGCGGGGTCACGCCTCAGCAGTTATCGGCTTTGATTGAGGCGAGTGAGCGTTAGCACTGCGAAGAATTCCGAAGCGCGGACCGAGTTCGAGCATCATCACCACCGCGACGAACGGCGCCAACCCGCCCACGACACCAAAACTGATCGTAAGCCACGTCGCTTCGACCGGTGTCACGAAGCTCCACACGATCGCGGGAACGGTCGCCGCACACAGCGGTTTCAGCCAACTCGTTCGCAGGTAGCAGAACACGCTCACGTCGAGTGTGCGGCACGCGTAGCCGATCACGAACACACAGAACAGCACGTTCGGCACTGCGACCGCGACCGCCACACCTACCAGCCCGAACGGCCCCACGAGCGCCAAACTCAGCGCGAGGTTGATTGCCGCTTCAACGAGCGCGAGGCGCGCGAAGAGCTTCAGTTTCCCCATGCCGTACAGGATGCGCGAAGCCACAGATTGGGCCACGCCAATGGTGAGCGTCGCGGAGAGTATCGCCATCGCGGGGAAGCACCAGTCCGCGAACTGGCTGTCGCCCATCCAGCGCGCCAGAAACGGCGCCCCGAAAAAGAGTAACCCCAAGTGAATCGGCAGCACGAGGTACAGCACCGCGAGCGTGCCGTCCAGCAGTACGCGGCGCACGCCGTCGAGGTCGCCGGTGGCTTCGCGCTCGCTGACCGCGGGCGTGAGGGTGGTCGTCGCGGCGCGGAGCAGGTTCTTCGCCATGTCGACGAGCCGCGCCGCGATCGCGTAGTGCCCGGCCACCGCGAGCGTGAGGAACCCGCCCACGACGATCGTGCCGGTTTGCACCGTGATGCGCCCCGCGACCATCGCGAGGAACGCGTCGATGCTGTAGCCGCGCACCGCGTTTAGCGTGGGCCGGTCGATGAGCTTCTGCGAGAGCTGCAACCCCGGCAGGAAGCGGAAACAGCAGAGCGCCATCAACGCGTGTTCGAGAAGGTTGACGACGGTGAACACGAACGCGAGCGGTAGCAGTCCGGGGCGTGTTTCCATCACCCACACGATTCCGCCAACGCGAAGCGCGAGACAGAGCAACCGCACGGCGCTCTTCGTGCCGAACCGCTGAAGACCGTCGAGGATCGTTGGGAACACGCTCAGCGGAAGTGTGATCGCGAGGTTCGCGAGCATGAGCAGCATGAACGGAAGCACGTCGCTGGGTTCACCGAGTTTGCGCTCCAACCCGGGCGCAATGAAGGGCACGAGCGCGCCGCCAAGGAGCATCACGCCGGCGCCGGCCAGCACGAACAGTCCCAAGCACGCGGAGACGAGCTTACTCAGTTCGGCGCGCGAACCGGTCGCGTGGAGTTTCGCGACGAACCTGACGAGGCACGCGGCGATACCCAGGTCAAAGAGTGTGAAGTACGCGAGGACGCTTTCGACAACGCACCACACGCCATAGCGCGGGCCACCGAGTCCGTGTGTGAGGTATGGCGTGAGAAAGAATGCGACCGCGAGCACGGCCGCGAACGCCGCCCAGTTGGTAACGGCACCGAGAAGAAGCGAACGATTGACGGAACGCGATTCAGACAACACAGCGGCCTCCGTGCCGACGGGCGGAACATGGAGGCTACCACAGCACACGGGAAACGGAAAAGGCGAACCCCCACCCACAAGGGCGGGGATCGCCTGAACCGCTACTCCGCGGACTTGCCGCGTTTCTTCTTCACGGGCGCTTCCACCTCTTCCCCCAGCGCCGCGAGTGCCGCGGCGGCTTCCGCCTCCTCCGCTGCGGCACTCGCTTCCAGCGCCGCGGGGTCCACGCTCTTCGGCGTCCTCTTCTCCTTCACCAGCGCCACGATCTCGTCGCGCACCGCGTGGTTCTCGCGCAGGAACTCCACCGCGTTCTTGATACCCTGGCCGAGACGCTGCTCCTTGTACGAGAAGTGCGCACCGCTCTTGTCGATGATCTCGTCTTCCAAGGCCAACTTGATCACGTCGCCTTCAAAGTCGATGCCGCGGTCGTGCAGCAGCTCGAACTCCGCGTTGCGGAACGGCGGAGCGATCTTGTTCTTCACCACGCGCACGCGGGTCTCGGCGCCGATGGTGTCCTCGCCGTCCTTCACGTGCGTGACGCGCTTCACTTCCATCCGCACGCTCGCGTAGAACTTCAGCGCCAGACCGCCGGTCGTGGTGTTCGGGTCGCCGTACATCACGCCGATCTTCTGGCGAATCTGGTTGATGAACACGAGGCACGTGCGGCTCTTGTTAATCTGCGGCGTCAGAATCCGCATCGCCTGACTCATCAATCGCGCTTGCAGCCCGACCTTCGTGTCACCGATTTCGCTATCCTGGATTTCGTTCTTCGGTACGAGGGCCGCGACCGAGTCCACCACGATGATGTCCACCGCGTTCGACTTGATGAGCATCTCCGCGATCCGCAGACCCTCTTCGCCGTAGCCGGGTTGCGACACGAGGAGATTGTCGAGGTCCACGCCGAGGCGCTTCGCCCAACTCGGGTCGAGGGCGTGTTCGGCGTCGATGAACGCGGCCACACCACCGGCCTTCTGTGCTTGGGCGATGGTGTGCAGCGCGATGGTCGTTTTGCCGCTGGCTTCGGCGCCGTAGATTTCGACCACGCGACCTCGGGGCAAACCCTTGCCGCCGAGCGCGAGGTCGAGACTGAGCGAGCCGGTCGAGATGCAGTCGATGTCCATTCCGCCCATGTCGCCAAGCGACATGATGGACCCCTTCCCGAACTCCTTCTCGATCGCCGCGAGCGCGGTTTTCAGTTCCTTGCTCGCCAGACCTTCGTGCTTGTCCTTCGACTTTTCCAGTTTGTCAGCCTTCTCTGCCATGATCCTGCTCCGAACGGGGTAACTAGGGTGGGTCAGTCGTAACGGGGTGGAGTTTACCCGCGCGCGCGGGCGGAATGAAGGTCAGCAGCGGAAATGCCGCGCGCAGGCGCGACAAACTCGTCTGAGCGGTGGTCCGGGGGCTTGACGCGACCAGCGCGCGCCGTCACGCTTAAAGATACTTGGAGTCCGAACGTCGTTGGGAGGCTCGCGATGACGGTTCCGCGCGTGTTGGTTGTGGCCGGGTTGCTCGCGGTGGCGGGGTTCGCGGCGCGTGCCCAGGAACCGGAACCGCAGCAGACGGTTCGCGTGGCCGGGTGTTCCGTCGTTTCCGCGATCCGGCACTCGAACGTGGTGCCGGCCACGTTCCGCGCGCAGTTGGTGGTGGACAACCGGTTCTCGCCGAAGGTGGCGCAGCCCAAGAACGACGACGACCGCGACCCCCGCGACCGCACCGGCAAGATTCACTGTCTCGTGTGTGAACACGGGCTGTCGCCGATGGTCGCGGTGTTCGTGCGGGACACCGTGGCGATCGACAAGTTGCAAGCCACCGACGGCCTGAGCAAACTCATCAAGGGAGCCGACGCGCTGGTCCAGGAGCCGCGAAACCGGGCCGACAAGTTGGCCGCGTTCACGATGTTCCTGAAACTCGAAGGCAAGAAGAAACCCATCCTCCTCGATAAACCCCTCGTGAAGATTCCCAGTGATCTGGGCACGTACCGCAGTTGTGGTACTCCCGAGCGATCGGAGCAGGAAAAGAAGGAAGAAGAAGAGAAGAAGAAAAATCTGAATGACAAAGAAGTGATGGTTGACCGGGAGTACCCACACGACGACATGCGGGACGCAAAGGTTCTGGAGGTGAAGAACTACGCGGATGTGGTGAAGGTGGGGAACGTGCCTTTCGGTCTGCACCCGGAGAAGTCCGATTCGATCACCGCGTTCATGATCGGCGACGCCCCGGTAACGGTGATCATCTACAACCGTTTGCGGATCGTCCGGCGGTGGGAGTTGAAGCTCGACGACCTGACCGACGGTCAGGTGCTGGAGATTCTGGACGCGACCGAGGAGATGATCCGCGGCAAGAAGGTCGAGCCGTAACGAACAGCGTGGAACGCGAACGACTGCGACCCGGAACGCCACGTTTGGGGTGGCGCTCCGGGTTGTTCGCTGTTGGTAAGGTCTATTTTGGCTTGTCGAGGTTCCAGACGAGGGCGGCGGTGTCGGTCCCGCCGGAGCCTTTCCCATTCACGGGGCGAATGCCGGCAGGAAGTGATCCCGCATGTCACGTACGATATCGACCAGGATCGGTTCTGGCCCCGAAGCGTCGTAATCGACAGAGACGTTGTAGGAGCCACCGCCTTTCTCGTGCCGCAAGTGCGGGAGGACGCACCAGTACGGCTTGCACAGCCACAACTTATCGTCCCTGCCCCGGTCCACGGCGTCGCGCGGGTTGTCGGACGGGCCGAGGATAGCCTCGACCTGTGTGCGGGTCATGCCGGAGCGCACTTGAGCGAGCAGGCGCCCGCGCACCTCGGCGCGGTCGCGCGTGTCGGGTGGGTAGGTGTCCCAGCGCGCAGGCGCGGGCACCGGTTCGACGCCGGGCGTGCCGATGGCCGCGCGAGATTCGGGCCGTTGCGCGCCTCCGACCCACAGCATTGCGACCGCGCACGCGGCTGCCGCCGGAACCCGGAAGTAAGCACAGCGCAGGTCGAGCAGGAACAGTTTCACGACGGATTCTCCGCGTACTTGTTCGAGGTATCGGTAACGATTAACTGTTGCGCTTGCGTCAGCCGACGGCTATCGGTGATCTTCGTCTCCGTGGTCACGCTGATTTGAGTCGGAGACGCGCGGAACACATTCCAGTGGAACGTCTTGTCGCTATGTCCCTCTTGCGCGAGGACGTGATACAGCTCGTGAGCGAGGACGTAGTAATCGGCCATCTCCGAGAGGATGAGGCTGTCGTTGAGATCGACCGTTTTCATTTGCTTGTAGAAGTTAGAGCTGAACGAATGACCTCGGCGGTGCGGATTGCTCGGCGTATTTTGCATCCAGTCGTCTGGCGGAGCGGAGCGGACGTAGTAGACTTCAACGTCCTTCGTACTCAGGGTATTAAACGCGCCCGCGATCGGGTTGTTGTTCGCGACCGCCGGAATGTTACCACCGACGAGAATCGCTTTCTCACTCGGTGTCAGTTTTTGATCGCCGACGATCGGTCCAGGATTGCTGAGGACGATCGCGCCGTCGCCGATTGCGATTGGAGCCTCGAACACGCCCGTCTTCTCTCCCGTCCCCTTCACGAACCGTAGACCCACTTGTGCATAAACCTCGTTGGCGACACTCAGGTCGCGGTCGAACCGTTTCATCATGTTCGTTGCGTCGAGTTGCTCTGTGTACTTCCTGTCGCCGTTGACATCCCAATAGGTTTCCTTCGCATCATGGATGCCGTTATCGTTCGTGTCCTCATACGGTTCGCCGGTGCGCGGAGCGTTGGGCCCGGCAGTCAAGAAGTGTGGCGACACCGTCACCTGCTTGACGACCTTTACCTTGCCCGTTGCCTCGATAATGCCGTTCGTGCCGACATTGACGTTTCCGGTATCATACTTAATGGTGACCGTCCCCCCGAGCGCGATCCGGTGCGTTCGATCCGAGATCGGGATTGTCCAGTCGCCCTTCTTGTACGTCTTCGTCACATCAAAGTTGACATCGTCCTTGCCAAAATACGTCATGGGATCGTCATACTTATCATCAACTTCGCTGGACACGAGGATTTGTGAATCCGACCAGTACCATCCCGTCTGATCTGGGATTCGGACCAAACTGATTTTGGTTTCCGTATCGTTGTAGGCAGCGAAAGCCGTTTCATTCGAGGTCGAAATCGTTGCCGTGAGCGTGAGATTCTTCCAGGAGTTGTCAGGGTTTTTCTCGCCCCACTTGACGGAATCGTAGACGCGCACGTTGAAGCGATCTGGGTCACGGTCAATAAAGTCGAGGCCTTTAGCGTTCGGCGCCAGCAAAACGGTTTTGGAATTGATCCCGGTGGTATCGTGCTTGAATGCATCAGACCACTTCGCGACCTTGAGGAAGTTCCGCGACTTGCCAATATCTTGTGCTGGCCCTTCTTTGTAGTCGGTGCCGTCGTCATAAGTGAACTTGATGGTCGGACCGTTCGGGGCGGGTGCCGCCGTCAGCACGAATCCCGCGCCAACGTTCGTCTTCGTCATCGCGCTCGTGATCAGAGAGATTGCTTCCGAGTAGCCGCTGTCCGTGTCCACGTCGCTGTCGGTGGATTCGTCGCTCCCCTCGTTGGCCGGGGCGAACCAGTAGAGAAGTGGCGAGTAGAACCGAACGAAGTAGGTTCCCTCTGCCAGCCCGCGGAACTCGTACGCCCCGCTTGAATCGGTCACTGTCTCGAAGACGCGGTTGCCCCGCTCGTCGCGCAAGGTAACCGAGAACCCGACTGCCAAATCTTCGCCCGTTTCACGGATGCCGTTCCCGTCTTCGTCGGTCCACACCACACCGCCAATCCTGCCTGTGTTCGTGTCGTCGTCCACGAGGTACGAGACGTCGATCGCGTTCGGGTCCGCGCCATAAAGCGTGCCGCTGGTCACCTGCACGATGATCGTTTCCGTGTCTTCGGCCGAGGTGTCGCTCCCGAGCGTCACGAGCACGTCGACTGTTGCTTCGGTGGCCGCGAACATGACGCTCCCAGAGAGCGCCGTGTAGTCGGTCCCCGACGTGGCCGTTCCAGTGGCGGTGTAACTGACCGTGAGCGATGCGCTGATGTCGCCTGTTCGCGTGAACCGGAACATCCCGCCTGTGCCGCCTTCAAATCCGTCCGAAATCTTGGCAACCGTAACGAGTTGCGTTTCGTCGTCTACGACCATCAGCGAGGCCGCGTGCAGGGTGTCAACTTCATACTCACTCGATGTATCATCAATCGTCAGCGTGACTACTTCACCCGGATCGTCGTTGCTATCGTTCACCGGCGTTATCACGACCTCGGCTTCCGATGCGCCGGCCGCGAACTCGATCGAACCGGCGAGTTCCTCGTAGTCGTCCTCTTCAGTCGCGTCCCCGCTGATCGTGTAGTCCACGGTGAGCGACGCGGTGAGGTCACCCGTTCGCCGGAACAGGAACGCGCCCTCGCGCCCGTCCTCCCACGCATCGGTGATCTTCTCGACCGTGACCAGTGGGATTGCGTCCTCAATCGTGAGGGTCGTCGCGTAAACGATATCGTACTGGTAGCCCGTCCCGGCCTGAATTGTAACGACAACGGTTTCGTCCGGGTCGTAGGCGCTATCCGTGAGGGCTTCGACATCCAAGACAGCGTAAGCGTTGCCCGCCGCAAACGTTACCGTTGTGCCGAGTGCTGTGAAGTCCGTCCCCTCCGCCGCTGTGCCACTGACCTCGATGGTAACCGGCAACTCGGCTCGCAAATCGCCCAGACGCGTGAACCAGATGCGGCCATCCGAAACACCTTCGAGAGCGTTCGCGTCGGTCTGAAGTCGAACCAACGGTGTTTCATCGTCCCCGATGACGACCGTCGCTTGGCTGGCTTCTCCAATCGCGTACCCGGTGTCGCTTTCCAGTGTCGCAACGATGGCTTCGTCGTATTCTGTCGTGCTGTCATCAAGAACGGCTACGGTCACATCAGCCGTTGAAGAAGAGGCCGCGAACGTAACCGTTCCGTAAGAGGCTGTGTACAGGGCCGTGTAGTCGATGCCGGCCCCGGCCGTGCCACCCGCTGTGTACTTCGCCGTCAGCGACGCGGTCAGATCGCCGGTGCGCGTGAACCGGAACGCGCCATCGGAGACGTTTTCCACCGCGTCCGACAGTTTCGCGACCGTAATCACTGGCGTGGTGTCGGTGATGTTCACCACGTCGTAACCCAACCCGCCGATGGTACACCCGGTGACCGCGGTCAGGGCGATGTACACCGTCTCAGTTTCTTCCACCAGCGCGTCGGGGAGCGCGGTGAAGGACCGCACGAAGGTGGCTTGCTCTGGCGCGAACGCGAAGTTCCCGAACTCGGAGTAATCGACCCCGGGGGTCGCGGTGCCGGTCAAGGTGAACGTACCGGTCGCGGAGTCCGTCGTGTCCGTTCGCGTGAGTTGAACCACGGCAGCGCCGCCCTCGGTCGCGTGCGTGACCTCGATGCTGACCACCGACCCCGCCGTTGGCACCACGCGATCCTCCAACGCCGTCACGCTCAACCGCGCCCGGTTGGGCAGCGCCTTCAGCGTACTCGGCTTTGTGAACCGCTGGAACAGGCGCGCAGCCAGATTGCGAATGTTGAGCGACATGGGCGGGGCGTCCTTCCGAGGTGATGTGCAACTTCAACCTCACCATCGTAGCGCCCCCCCCGGATGGCATATCAAGCGCGTTCGGTACAGATTGTCCAATTCGCATACACACGGTCCTCACCCATGCCTTTGTAGCATTTCGCACAAGCCGGCAGTGCGGCGCGACCCGCACGATCGGCCCAAACCGTCGATTCCACGGCCGCGTCAGGCTTGAACACTTCTTTACAAAATCGCGTAACGGCTCCGTCACCGCACCCTTGAGAGCGCCCAAGCCCGCTGGTAGGCTAGACCCATCCCCGCGTCCCGCTCCGATTAACTCCTTCGACCGACCCAGAGGTTGCCCATGCGAACGACAACCATCACCGCGGTATTCGGGTTGCTGATCGTCGCGACGTGTGCGGTCGCGGGGAAAGAACGCTACTACGCTCCCGGGGCGCCCGCCGCCATGCCGATGGTCGCGGAAGGGCCGGGCGACGCGGCCATCGAGCAGATGATCAAAGACCTCGGCGCCGAAGACTGGCGCACCCGCGAACAGGCCGGGCGCGACCTCGCCGCGAAGGGCGAAAAGGCGCTGCCGTACATGCGCCGCGTGCTCCTCAGCACCGACAACCCGGAAGTGCAACGCCGGCTCGCGGTCCTCGTCAAGCGCATGGACTTTGACCGGCTCGTCGCCCCCAAGCGGGTCACGCTCAACGCGAAGGACCGCACCGCCAAACAGATCATCGACGACATCGCCAAACAGACCGGCTACAAGATGGAGTTCGGCGAACAGTCCGACGCGAAGCACTCGTTCGAGTTCAACAACACCCCGTTCTGGCAGGCCATCGATACCATCGCGAACGCGGCCGGGTTCACCGTGTACACCGAGTACGAAGACGATACGGTCCGCATCTACAACCAGGACGCGATGAACCCTTATGTGGCCTACGCCGGGCCGTTCCGGTTCCTCGCGACCAACATCCAGTCGAACCGCAGCGTGCAGCTCTCCAACATCAGCAAGCGTGGCGGGAACGAACGCGTCAGCGAGTACATGAGTCTGAGTTTCCAGGTGAACTCGGAGCCGAAGAACCCGATGCTCGGGATCTCGCAACCGGAACTGCTGGTCGTCACCGACAACCTGGGCGGCACGATGCTGCCGCCGCGGGATCGCAACGATTTCGAGTACCGCTCCGGGTACTACAACCGCGGCAGCCGCTCGCACAACATGTCGATGAGCGCGAACCTGGTTCGCGGTGATCGCGGTGCGACGAGCATCAAGACCCTGAAGGGCCGCGTGCGAATCGAACTGCTATCGGGCACGTCGGCGGAAGTGGTGGTGACGGACCCGCTCAAGGTGAAGAAGCAATCGTTCACCGGGCGCACGGCGGATCTGGAAGTGACTACCGTTGACCCGGACGCGAACAACAAGGAGGTGTATCTGGTGAACGTGACCGCGAAGAGCCGCATCCCGGTGGACCCGCGCCGCGGCGACGATTACCAGTGGGCTTCCAACATCCAGCAGCGCATTGAATTGATGGACGACAAGGGGAACCGGTATCACAACTACGGGTTGCAGACGAGCAACCACACCCCGGGCGGGTTGCAAATGACGATCATGTTCGGGCCGAACGATCGCCGCACCGGTCAGCCCGGCACGGTGAAGCTCGGCGCGCCGGCACGCCTGGTTCTCACCGAATGGCACACGGTCACGCACGAGGTGACGTTCGAGTTCAAGGACATCCCGCTGCCTTGAGCAGTGGGCAGCAGGCGGTGAGTCGTGGGCAGAAAAGACAATGCAAAGGCCGTGCGACCGCAGTCGCACGGCTTGTTTTGTTTTGCTGTCTCTTTGCTCACTGGTGTTTGTCTTCTCTGCTCACTGCCCACTGCCCACTGCCCACTGCGCTGGTCACTCGTCTGCCGATTCCTCGGCGATCTTCTTGTACATCTCGATCGCCTTCTTGAACGTCTTCTCAGCCTCGGCGCGTTCTTCGGCCTTGATCCCAGACCCGCGAACCTTCCACAGTTGCTCGATCACGCCGATGCACCACTTCGCGCTCGTCTTGCTCGCGCGAATGGGCTTGTCCGCGACGATCACGTTCACCGGGTTCGTGTGCATCTGCGGGAAGTGGCGGATCGCGACCCACGAACTCTTGTCGATGCTCACGTCAAACGCCACATCGTGCGTCTTGTCGTCGGCTGCAATGTCCTTCGACGCGATCACCTTCCCGTTCACCACGAGTTCGACCTTGCGGACGTTGCCGACCGGAACTTGCGCGCCTGGCGCGGTGCCCAAGGAGACGTCGCGCGCGAACGCGACCTTCGCGGACACCTTCACCGTGCCGGCTTTGTCGAGTTTCACGTCGCCGTACCCGGGGCTGGTGCCGTTCACGCCAAATTCGAGGGCGTGCGCGTAACCGTCGGAAACGTAAGATCGCCCTTGCGCGATCCCGCGGCACCACGCGCCGTAATCGACCACGTCGGTCTTCTTGCCGAGTTGCACGTACACGCGCCCTTGGCCCACGCGGCTGCCGCTGATGCACGGGAAGTCCGTTTCGCCACTCGCCTTCAGCGGGAACCCGCAGTTCATGATGTGGTACCAGCAGTTCCATTCGAGGACGCGCGCGGTGTCCATTGCGCTGATGAAGTCGCACACGCCCAGTGCGGTGGTCACGCAGATTTCCTGCGCGCCGATGCCGTCCATGTTCGGGATGTTCAGGTTCGGCAGTTTGTCGAGGGCACGCTCAACGCTCTTCGCCAGTTCCGCCGGGCTAAGGTCGCCGTCGTTGTTGGCGTCGATTGTGGCGAACGGTTCCGGCAGCGGCCACCACCCGTTCTTCGCTTCGGTCTTGCTGATGAGGCCGTCGTTGTTCGTATCGAGCGCCGCCAGCAGGCGCTTGGGTGCTTCCTTCGGGTTCACGCCGAGGCCGTTCGCGGAGTGTGCGTAACCGGTCACCGCGCCCTGATCCTTGCCCCACTTCATCAGCGGCGTCGTCCACGTCGGCCAGCCCTTGAGCTTCGTCCCGTCGGAACCGGGGTACGTCTGGTCGCGGAGATTCAGCAAACACACGTGGCCGAGAGCTTGGGAACCGAAGCCGGACACTTCCACGTCGTACTTCAGCACGGTGAACGGTTCGCTCTTCTGCCACGGCTTCGCCTCGAAGAATTTGCGCTGGTAGTCGTAGCACGGTCCCCACGTGAGGCAGCAGCCGACATTTAGCCCTTCGCCTTTGACGTGCAGGAACATGTGTTCGGGGAGAATGCCCTCGGTGGGGTTCGTGTAGTGGGCGCAGCCGGCGGCGTGGATGTGGTGGTCGCCGCTGAAGAACCCGTAGTCGGCCGGGTTCACCCACCGGTCGAGCTTCGCGTTGAACTGCGGTGGGCGCGCGTTGACCGACGGTACGACGAGTTCCGCCGTTTTCAGCGAGTACTCCGGCCCGCGTCCGTACTGCACGGTGAACTTCCCCGGCGGCAGGAGAATCGTTTCGCCGTCGTGCCGGTAGATTTGCTTCTGGAAGAACAAGTCCGGGGCGAGGCGCTTGGCCTGTGGCGGGTACACGTGGCCGCTCGCGTCGGTAATGAGGAACCGGCCGGTCGTCGGCTTGCCGTCGAAGTCGGTGATCTTCACCTTCACCGCAATGGCCGGCTTTACCTCGAACAGCACCGGCGTTTCGCCACGGAATCCCAAGTCCTGATTGCCTTGCCCGATGTCGAACCCGATCGTCGCCTCGCGCTTGCCGGATTCCCCGGAGTAGATGAGGACGACGGCGTATTCAACCTTCAGCCCGCTGAGCGTGTCGGTCAGCGGCGGCGCGGTGAACACTTCGACGCCGAGGAACCGGTCCGCGATCTTCGGGTCGTCTTTCGGGTTCTTGTCGCCGCGCCCGCTGAACCGGTCGCCGGCCTGCGGACTCATGATCTTGAGTTGCTTCTTCACGGTGCTGTCGTTCATGACCTTCACAAGAACCGGCGTCCAACCCGCTTGCTGAAGTGCCGTACTACCCGGTCCCTTCGCGACCTTGATGCGCGCCTCCGGGTTGATCGTGATCGCGAACAGCACGTGCTTGTCGAGAACCTCCTGAACCTTCTTCGCGTCCTTGTCTTCGATCGCCTTTGCCAGCGCCTTGTTCGCATCTTCGGGAAGCGGCGTGCCGAGGAAGTCGAGCGCCTTCACGATGCGGCCCGCGTTCGCCGCAAGGGGTTGACCTTCGACATCACCGATCACGGGAACGTCCGCGGCGCGTGTGGCGCTCGCGAAGCTGAACAGCGCGAAGAGCGCGAGGGAGAGGCGGGGCATGATGTGTGAACTCCTTCGAGGTGGGAACTTTCACCCTTGTACTCGTGCGCGCGCGGAAAAGAAAGGGTTAGCCGCAGACCCGAAGGGGAGCGCGCCGACGATGCGGCGCGCTCCCCTTCGGAGGGGCTTGCGCTGTGGACTTGTAACTCAGCCGCCCTCGGCTGAGTTCGCGTCTTTCTCCCCGATGAGTTCGCGTAGCTTTTTGGCGATGGGTGAGAGCTTCATGGTTCCGAAGGAACCTTCCTGGCGTTGAGCCTTTGCCAACA